>NZ_CAXSWZ010000009.1:0-108253 GCF_964241245.1 Allofournierella massiliensis | reverse complement strand
TTCCACCTGTCTTCTTGTTTTCAAACAGAAAACCTGCTCTGGCCTGATTGCCAAAGCAGGTTTTTCTACAGGCTGAGGCCCTCGCGGGATATTTCCCGCGGGGGCCTTTTTCTATGGGCTTATCTGATGCCTGTGAATAGGTCATTCGTCCGCGTAGATCACGAATTCCTGCTGCAATGCTTCCAGTGTGAGTTCTTCGCTCTGGGTGCCCGCAAAATAGGGGGCACAAATCGTGAGATACCGCTCGAACCGCCGATCCACCAGAGTGATATCGGTCACGCTGTTCTGAAACTCCTCATAGCGGGCAATGGTGGAATCGCTGATTTCTCCCCACACAAAGCCGCCGGAAGGGCCGTAACGGTTGCGATCCCCGAGCATGGCGGCAAGGGCGGTTTTGCACACCGGCAGGCCCTGATCGGCACTGCTCAGCTCCCGGTAACCGGGGTTGGGAAAGTTTGTTTCCCAGGTCTGGACGTGCTCGCTGAGCAGGGTCTGGATCAGCTCCCGGGCCTGATCCAGATGGGTGGAGTTGGCCCGAACTCCCACATAGCTGGTGGCCATGCCAGTGACGCCGCCCTCCAGATTGGGAACCGCCGCAAAATACGGTTGGCTGTTTTGTGCGGCCAGCAGGCTGGCCTGCTCCAGAAACGGGTCATACAAAGGCATGCCGGTCCAGCAAAGAAACTCTCCGCCGGTGAGCCCTTCTTTCAGCGACGAAATCATCGGCTGGCTGGCCGTGCCGGACTGCATCAGCTGCTTTTGCAGCCGGAGCAGCTCAACAAAATCCGTCCGGTCAATGGTTTCGCTCAGATCGCCGGTTCCGCCTGCCAGAGGCAGGGCCCGGGCCAGACCGGAAAGCGCATCCTCGTTGGCCTGCCCGGCGGCATTGATAAGCTCCGGCAGATAGTCCAGCAGGGGAGAAGTGCTCTGAGCCACCCGGGCAAAGTTGTCCGCAGTCTGATCGGTGTAGCTCACGGTGAGGGGCAGGTAGCCCAGAGGCAGCAGGTACAGCGGCTCATTGTTTGTTTTATACTGCTCCAGCGCCGGGATCAGGGCTGCAAAATCTGCTTCACTCAACAGCTCGGTCAGATTGCAGAACAGCCCGGCGGTCTGGGCCTTGTGCAGATCCTCAAACAGATATTCACTGGAATCCGAGGGATTCAGCAGACTGTCGGTGCCGCGCAGCAGAAACACATCCGGCCCCTTGCCGGCCATGATCTGGGTGCGCAGTTGACGGATCAGCTGTTCGCGGCCTTCCGGATCCACCTGCGGGTCGGGCAGCCAGAGCATTTCAAACTGGGCGTTGGGGTAGTAGCGCACCGCGTAATAGTTCACGCCCTTCATCACATTGCGGTAGTCCCGCAGCTCGGCGCAGATGACCATCACATCCTCCTGCGTCGTTTCTTCTGCGGGCTGGGCCGTGCAGCCACAGCCAAGGCCCAAAAGCAGCCCTGCCGCCAACAGGCAGCTTACGATGCGGGTTCGTAGCATAAATCGAATCCCTCCCGGCACATGCCCAGCCTTTACAAAATCTGGGTGGTGTGCTATGCTGAAATGTATAGTACACTACTATGATAAACACTCAAAGCGGTTTTGTCAAAAGAAACCCGCAAAGGAGGGAAAACGGGATGAAAGGGTACAGCCGATGGAAACGGCGCCGGGCGCTGACCGGCTATGCGCTGGCCGCCCCGGTTCTGCTGGGCACGCTGGTGTTTTTTGCTCTGCCGTTTGGGCTTACGTTCTGGTATTCCCTCACTTTTGGCCCCGGCGGGCAGACCTTTGTGGGGCTGGATAATTATGCCTATGTGCTGAGCACACACAGCTTCCGTCTGGCAGCAGGCAACACCCTGCGCTTTCTGGGCCTGGGTGTGCCGTTGATTCTGGTGATAAGCATGCTGCTGGCGCTGGCATTGCAGAAGAAGTTCGCGGGCACAAAGCTGTTCCGCAATGTGCTGCTGTTTCCCATGGTGGTGCCGGTGGCAGGCATCGTGATGGTGGTGGATGTGTTCCTGGCCGAGCAGGGGGCGTTGAACGCGCTGCTGCAGGCCCTGGGCCTTTCCCCGGTGCGCTGGATGGAAAGCTCGGCAGCCTTCTGGGTGCTGATGGCTCTTTATGTGTGGAAGAACTGCGGCTACAATGTGATTTTGCTGCTGGCAGGGTTGAACATGATCCCGGAGGAGCTGTATCAGTGTGCCCGGCTGGAGGGGGCAAACGAGCGGCAGGTGTTCCGATACATCACCGCGCCCCTGATGCGGCCCACCGTATTCTTTGTGGTGGTGATCAGCGTGATCAACGCCTTCAAATCCTACCGGGAAGCCTTTCTGCTGGGCGGGGAGCATCCCCACACCAGCGTGTATTTTCTGCAGCATTACCTGAACAACAATTTCAATAACATGACCTATTCCCGGTTGTCGGTGGCGGCGATTCTGCTGTTTGCCGGCATGATGGTTCTGGTGGCCGTGCTGTACCGGATGCAGTCCGAGGACGGGGAGGCGGTTTTGTGAAGCGAAAGCGAAAAAAGCGGGATCGGCTGCTGGCGGTGCTTTTTGCGGTGCTGTCGGTAATTGTGCTGTTCCCGGCGGTTTATGTGCTGTGTAACAGCTTCATGTCCCCACAGGAAGCGGTGCAGCGATACGGTGCACTGGCCTCCGGTTCGGGTACGCTGGATCTGAGCCTTCTGCCCGGAACCTTTTCCGTACAGGGGTATGTGCAGGTGTTTTTGCGCCGCACCGCGTACTGGCTGCGCTTCTGGCGCACGCTGGCCATGTGCGGAGCAATCGTGGCCGGGCAGCTGCTGGTGAGCATTCTGGGCGGCTTTGCTTTTGCAAAATACTCCTTCCCGGGTCGGCGGTGGCTGTTTTACCTGTTGGTGGTGCTCATGCTCATGCCGGTGCAGGTGACGCTGGTGCCCAACTACATTGTGCTGGAACGGCTGAATCTGCTGGACAGCTACGGCGCGCTGATCCTTCCGGCAATGTTCCTGCCCTTCGGCACATTCCTGATGACTCAGATCTTCAAGTCTGTGCCGGATGAAGTGCTGCAGGCCGGCCAGATCGACGGAGCCGGAACCCTGACACTGCTGTTCCGGGTGCTGCTGCCTGCGGGCCGGGCGGGTGCGGTGAGCCTGTGTCTGCTCACCTTCATCGACGCATGGAATATGGTGGAGCAGCCGCTGGCCTTTTTGCGGGACAGTGAGATGTATCCCTTTTCGGTGTTCCTCGCCAGTACCAGCAGAGATGCGCTGGCCGTGGTCTTTCCCTGCGGCGTGCTGGCCATGCTGCCGGTGCTGCTGCTGTTCTGGTTCTTCAATGAGGAGCTGGTGGAGGGCATCGAGTTCACCGGCATCAAATAGGTGTCGCCCGGGAGGAAAACAGCATGAAACGAACAAAGAACAACAGGCGGCGTTTTGCCGTTTTTCTGGCGGTGGTGCTGGCGGCGGTGCTGTGCACCTCGGTCGCTTGGCTGGTGGAGTGGACGCTTGCGCCGCAGGTGGAGGCGGTATTTCCCACGCGGGGCAGTGTGAATGAGGAAAAATTCTTCACCGGAACGGTCTACCGCACCGAGGGCGAGCGCCCGGCACTGCGGATTCGTGTGCAGGCACAGGGCGAGGATGCGCAGATACTGCAAACAGCCTCTCTGCTGGCCTTCCCGCCGGAAAGCGAGATGAATCTGGTGGGTCTGGAGCTGGCCGGCGAGGAAGAGCAGACCGGCGACGGGGTGGTTCTGAAACAGAAAAATCCGCTGCCGGAACTGCCGGAGGGGCCGGTGACCATCCAGGCGAGAATTCTTACCGATGGCTGGTGTAAAATTCCCCTGTCCGCCATCCAGACGGGGGAGGATGGCTCCACCATGGTGATGAAGCTGGAGGAGCGATGGACCCCCTGGGGGAAGCAGAGTTATGCGTCGGCAGTGGCAGTAATGGTGACCGCCACCGACGCGCAGAGTGCGTTGGTGCAGCTTGGCGAAACCGGAGAGTTCCGGATTGCGGCTTTTGCGGCCGCGCCCATTCAGGATGGGGATTTGGTAAAGGTGGTGCTGCCGGGTGAATCGGATGAAAACGGGCAGGCGGAAAAGTAAAGGGGCGCTCATCCTGCGGGTGCTGGCCGTGCTGCTGCTGGCGGCTTTTGCGGCAGTGTTTGCAAGGCAGGTTCTGCTGTGCCACAGTGCGCTGGATTCCGTTCCCATGCTGCTGGAATACCCGGAGCTGGGCGAAAGCTCACCTCTCACGCTGGAGGTGCTCCAGCGCCGGGTGGGAGACAAGGCGGAAAACAGTGCCGCCTGGCAGGGAATGCTGGAAGCCGATCTTCCCGGCGGGTCACAGCAGCTTATTGCCCGGGTGGCCCTGTCCAACTGGGGGCAGGTGGCAGGTCTTGATTTTGTGAGTGGTGAGTTTTATCCGGCGCAGGCGGTATTGCTGCGGCAGTATCAGGCGGTGGTGCCGGAGGGGCTGGCCGCAGCAGGCGATACGTTCGCCGTGGAAAATGTGGAGTATACGGTATGCGGGGTGTACCGACCGGAAGGGGAATCTGCACCGGTTTATCTGAGTACCCATCCCGAACAGCCGAATAGCAGCCTTACCCCCACCCGGATGCTGCTGGCCCAGAATGATCGCCTTCGCCTGTCGGTATTGTACGATTTGCAGACAAAGGCAAACGATACCCCCAAAACGGCAGGGGTGGATCTGGGCGTCTGGCGGCAGCTGCTGCGTCAGGAGGTATATGGGGTGATTTTCTGCTGCACGGTGCTGCTCTGTGCCTGTGTGCTGCTGCGGGGATATGTGGGCCTCGTGCGGCTGTATGGCCGGTGGAACGATATGCTGTACGGCCGCAAGAGGGCGCTTGCGCTGCATCTGACACAGATCATTCTGGCAGTGGCGGCGCTGAATCTGGCCATCTGCGGGGTGAATCTTCCCGCCGAGCTGCTGGCCGGCCCGGCCGAAACAAATCCTATGCAAACATTTTCTGCACTGGCAGGGCAGAGCGATTATCTGGCACAGGCGGCGCGGTCGGCAAAGGAACTGGCAGTGCTGGGCCTTGCAGCGGTGCTGCTGTTTGTCGGTGCGGTGATCCTCTGGCAGCTGGCAGGCCACATAAAGCGGCCTGACCGAAACAGGAAACAATCTGCTTTTCCGGAAAAAGAGCAGGCATCGGCTCGCTGGCGCTATCATGCCCCGACGTGCCCGAAGAAAACAACAGACTGACAAAAAGGGAGACCCTTGCAAACAGGGTCTCCCTTTTTAACGGAAAAGAAATCGCCAGAGAAAAACAGAGCACATCAAGTCTCGGTGGCAGCGGGTCTGTCGCATTGCCGGAGCATGCAGCGAAGTGCCTCACATAAAACACATTGCAGCAGTGCGATTCCAACCTGAGCGATCAGCCTGGACTTGATTGCCAGATCCCGCCCCATACCGGGCGCCAGAAGGAATGCTTCCAGCTGCAAAGAGAGCGTCTGCGCCGTTTGCGTCCACCAGGAAAAATCGCTCCAGCGGGAAGGGGTAAGCCAGGAGGGCCAGACGGACAGAAGCAAAGGCAATGCCGATGCGGTGGTCAGAAGAACCGAGAACAGCGCAATGTCCCGGGCAGGAAAGGGCCAGTGGACGACGGCTTTCGCTCCGTGCAGAATCAGAACCAGAGCGGCAAATGCCAGCGGAAGCCAGGCCAGCCCGCGGCCAAGGGCGGCGCATAGCCCGGTGAAAAGCTGCCAGTCCGGCTCCGGCAGGCCGCTTTCTGTCAGCTGTGTATTGACCCAGGTGGCGGGAGACTGGCGAAAATCCTCCGTAAAAGGCAGCTCCACCGCCGTGAACCCGGCATCCTCGCAAGGGATCAGAGCCAGTGACCGGTTGCTTGAAAAAATGCCGCGCACGGTGTATTCTCCGGTTTCCAGCGTAACGCTGAGCCCCAGCACATCCTCACTGCCGAAGAGATCATCCGCAAGGGTGGTGGAAATTGCACAGCCGGAAAAATCCAGCGGAGCGGGTGGCTCGCCTGCACAATATTCTGCCCCCATAACCAGAAGCGCATCGCCCTGATAGTACAGCGCCGTGCACTGCGTCTGATGCAGGCTGGTGCAAAGCAGGCAATTGCTTTCTGCCCAGAAGGTAAGGCCGGGCTGCTTGTCCCGGGCGGTGCGAACCGTTTCGGCGGTGAGGGCCTGGCGATAGCGCAGGCTGACGCTTTGGCAGTTTTGAGCAAGTGCGTCAGCGTGGTTCATGCTGATGGTGGACGCAACCAGAAGAGCCAGCATCAGCAGCCCGATGATCACCCGCCTCATTGCGCAATCCTCACGGAGGAGCCGGGGCTGACAGCCCGGTCAGAAGAAGCGATCACGCTGCCGCCGATGGTGCCCTCCACGGCGGCGTACTGTCCGTCGCTGCCCACCTCCAGTACGGTAACGGGAACCCGCTGGGCCGTGTAGCTGATTCCGAAGGTACTCCGGTTTTCTTCCACGGTGAGAACGAAGCTGCCCTGTGTATCCTGCCGGATGGCAGATACGGGCAGGCAGGTGCCATAGGAGGTGCGGGAAAAAATCAGTTCGGCCTGTGCTGTGCCGGCCCGGAATCCGGCGGCATCTTCCGGAAGTACTGCAGTGACCTGAAACGCTCCGCTTTCGGTATCCTCAACAGCTGTGCGCACAGTCGCTTCGGTGAGTGAGGATCCCTGTACAATGGTTACCGATTGCCCGGCAGCAAGATTTTCCGCCTGCGCGGCAGGCAGAGAAAAGGCTGCAACCAGCTCGCTGTCCTCGCGGGCAATCCGCAGTCCGCCGGATTCCGGGCAGGGCTGCCCTTCCTTCAGATCACAGGTCAGCAGCTGTGTGTCCCGTTCGGCACAGATGAGACCATCGGTTTCCATGCAGGCAGTGAGCAGTGCGATACACTCCTCTGTGGAAGCAATTTCCAGCTGCAGCTGCTGTTCCTGCGCCGCATTGCTCTGCGCAGTCAGTGCGGCGGAGCTTTGCGCCTGCGTATAGTCGGATTCAGCCTGTGTCAGTGCGGTTTGCGCATCCTCCAGATTCCGCTGAGCGGAAAGCAGCGAATCCTCCCGGGCGTTCTGCGCCTGCTCCAGTGTCTGCCGGGCGGAATCCTCTTGCTGTGTGGCTTCCTCCAGCATCTGCCGGGCGGTGTTGAGCTCTTCCTCCGAGGGAGCCGGATCGGCCTGCTGCTGCATCTCTTCCAGCCTGCGAGCCGCCTGCTCCCGGGCTTGCTGTGCCTGTGTGAGTGCGGCATCCGCCTGATCCACTGCGGCCTGAGTACGGCTTTCAGCGATGGAACAGTCCTCCTGGGCGCGGGTCAGGGTTTGCCGGGCGGAATCAGCAGCGCTTGTGTCCGGTGCAGAGGAGACATTCAACTGCGCCAGTTGAGCCTTCTGCCGGGCAAGGGTGGCGTTGGACTCATCCAGGGCTTTCTGCAACTGCTCCTGATTCAGCTGCACAATGGCGTCGCCGGCCTTCAATGACTGGCCGGCAGAGGCATACAGCACATCTACGGTAACCCCTGCAGGAAGCGCAAGGGCTTCGCCTTCGCCGGCGGTGACGGTAGCGGAGGCGGAGGCCTGCTGCACAATGGTGCCCTGAGAAGGCAAGGTCAGGTTTACCTGCGGCATGGCAGCACCGGAAATTCCCCGGGATACCAGCGTGAGCACCAGCATGGCGGCGAAAAAACGCAGTGCGTACCGGCCGGGGTGAAATGCGGTGCCGGATGCACCCTGTGTGGATCCGGTTTCCTGTGTCTGGCGGTGCAGTGCAGGCACGGCTGTGATATGTTCAAGCAGTTTCATGTTATCCCATCCCGTCGTTAAGAGAGCCGGAAAGGCTGATTCCCCGCTCCAGATATTTCTGATCGGCCAGAAAGAGCAGCAGCGGGGGTGCCAGCATCATCAGGCTGGCCACCATGGCAAGCCCCAGATCCTCTGTGGTAATGTTGGAAAGGTAAAGGCTCAGCGGCCAGTTGGCTTTGTCCTTCAGGAACAGCATCGGTTGTTCAATGGCGTTCCATGCCTCGATGAATCCCAGCGTGGCCGCGCTCAGAATGGCGGGAAGCCCCAGGGGCAGACCAATGGAAACAAAGCAGCGCAGCGGCCCCGCACCGTCCAGTGCGGCAGCTTCCAGAAGAAAATCCGGAACAGCGTCGAACCCTTTTTTGATGATAAACACCGGAAAGGTGGAGAAGATGCCCGGCAGAATCACGGCAAAGGCGGTGTCCATTAAATGCAGCCGACTCAGCACCAGATAGTTGGGCACCATGGTGATCTGAAAGGGCAGCACCATCAGCACCAGATAAGCGCCATACAGGATCCGCCTTGCGGGAAAGTGCAGCTTGCTGAATACCCAGGCCGCCGGAGCAGCCACCAGAATCTGCCCCAGAACCTGGGGAAAGACCAGCCTGCATCCGTTCCAGAACATGGAGAAAAACACCGGTGTATCCAGCAGCAGCTGAATCAGCGGTTGCAGGGTTGGCCAGCTGGGCAGAACGCACCATACAGTGTTTTGGGTGCCGGAGGATTCCAATGCCGGCCCAAGGGTGGCCAGAAGTTCATCCTCCGGCGTAAGCGCTCCCATTGCCATAAACCACAGCACCCACCAGGTGAAGAGTGCCAGAAGGGTGAGCGCGGCAAAACAGAACATTCGTTTCAGCATTGTTTTCGCTTCCTTTGAAAAAGGTGTTTTCCCGCCATAAAAAGGCCGGCAAGCGCGAGCAGCCCGCCCACAATCAGCACGGCTGCCGCAGTGATGCGGCCCAGCTCCAGATTGAGAAACCAGTTGTTGAACAGGTGCTGAAGCAGATACATGCTTTCGTGCGGGTACTGCCCGGCCACAAGATAGGCCTCCCGGAAAACCTTGAAGCTGTTGATGAGGCTGAGCAGGGCGGTGAGCCCCAGAGTGGGGGCAAGACCGGGCCAGGTGATCCAGCGAAAGGTTTGCCAGCCGTTGGCGCCGTCCACTGCCGCGGCTTCGTATTGGGCAGTCGGAATGCGATCCAGCCCGGCCGCCCAGAGCACCATGTCATAGCCGCTGTTTTTCCAGAGATAGGTGGCGATAAGCACCCAGAAGGCCGCACCCGTGCCCATGAAATCCACGGGCTGGGCACCCAGTGCCTGCAGAATTGCGTTGATAAGGCCGGTCTGGGAAAACAGCACGTTCCACAGCAGAACGATGCTGGCTACCGGAATTGCAAGCGGAAGCAGAAAGCTGGTCTGATACAAGCGCCCGTACCGTCCTGCCGCTCGGGTCAGCAGAGCCATTCCGAGACTGAGGATAAGCAGTGCGGGAATACACACGCACAGGAACCGTGCGGTATTGAAAGCGGCAGTGCGAAAAGCGCTGTTGCTCAGCACCGACTGGTAATTGGCAAGCCCCACAAAACGGCGGCCGGGCGCGTCGGTGAAGCTGCGGCGGATCACCTCGGCAAAGGGGATCAGATAAAACACAGCCACACCGGTGAGACTGGGAGCCAGCAGCAGGGCTGCTGCCCGCACCTGAAGGCGGTCAGTTCTGTTCCGCGAGATACAAGGCCAGCGCATTCTCCACCCCCGTTTGAGCCTGTTCCAAAGTGGTCCCGCCTGCAATCAGCGCATTTGCGTTTTCCAGCAGGGTGTCGTATACGGTACTGTCGATCCGGGTCACCGGTGTTTTCAGTGCATCAATCAGCGCTTGCACATTGCTGAGAGCGGAATCATCCGTGCAGTTCCGGTGGATGCTGTTTTGCAGAGAGGCCGCCTGAACCGGCATGCCATCCTGCTGCCAGGTGCTTTGCACCTCATCGCCGAACAGGATGGACACAAACGCACCGGCTTCCTCCGGCCGGGTGCTGGAAACGGAAATGCCCACCAGTGTTCTGGGCAGGAAGGCGCCTTCGATCAGGCCGGGACGCAAGGCAACAGAAAACGAACCTTCTTCCGTGTGCACTGCCTGTACATAAGCGGGAGAGAGCATCTCGTCCCAGGCCATGCGGGCGTTGCGGGTGGAGAAGCATTCGTAGCTGCCGTCGCCGTAAGCAACGCTTTCGCTGGCATCAGAACCGCTTACCACGCCGTTGGAAATCAGGCCCTGATAACGATCCATGCCGTAGTAGCTGCCCACCTGCTGCACAAAGCGCAGCACGTCCCCCACCGCACTGCTGTTCACGCCGCTTTCCACAAGGGCCGGGGCGCTGGCTTCCAGTGCAAAGTCAAGCAGCTGTTCCACGCTCATAAAGCCCATGCCATAGGGTTCGTCCAACGGCTGGTAATACCCGGAGTCGGAGGCATCCCAGGCAGGGCGGGCAGGCAGGCTCAGCAAAAGCTGTGCCAGGTCATCCAGGGTTTGGGCGGCGGCCAGATCCTCCGGAGAGCCACAGATTACCGGGATGGAGAAACGGGCGGGCAGCACGCAGGCACTGCCGTCCCCGTTCAGAAAGGGGGCGGCCAGGTTTGCCTGCAGGGCGTCTGTGTCCACATAGGCGGTCAGATCGGCCAGAAGCCCCTTTTCCGCATAGGCTTCCCAGTCCAGATCATCCAGAATGATCACATCTGGCCCGGAACCGGCCAGCAGCGCGGCATTCAGGCTGGAGATGGCATCCTCGCAGGTCTCGGCACTGTCCTGCAAAGCGATTTCATAATTCACGGTGCAGCCGGGATGTGCCGCCTCATACAGGGTGATTGCCGAGCGCACGGTGTCGTTGTTTTCCAGACTCCACACGGTCAGGGAGGAGCCGGCAGGAGCTGCAGAAGCATCGGCATCCCAGTAATAACGATACACCCGGGGCTGCGATTCGCTGTTCTGCCCGTCCACAGAAGGCTGGTTTTCCAGAACGACCACCAGAAAACTGCCGTCCGGGCAGCGGAGCATGCCCCAGGGGGTATTGCTGGTGTTGGCAAGTACGGTGGAAGCTCCATCCACAATCAGCTCGGCCAGGCTTCCTCCTCTGGCCACCCGGTAAATGCCCTCCTGGGAAGCGTAGTAATAGTTGCCATCCTGATCGGAACAGGCAGCAAAGGCGGAGGGAGACGGCAGGTTTTCAAACACCACCGAAGAGCTGCCGTCCAGCGAAGTGTGCATCAGCTGAACCCCGCTTTCCAGATAACGCAGACTGTAAAAGGAATCGGGTTCGCCGGGATCCGGCACCATGCCGGAAATGGTGCTGCCGCCGAAATCGTTGGCCATGCCGGGCAATTCCTCACAGCTCCCGGAGGGAAGCTCCATCTTCCAGACCGTGATGGTGCGCATCATGCCGTTTTCGTCCACCAGCACGTCCGGCACGTCGCCGCTGGCGGGGGCCAATGTCAGGCCGAGCAGCAGCAGAGTGTCCTCGTCCACAGGCTGCGCATCGGAAAGCTCCACAAAGCTGTCGGGCAGAGTTATGGGCCGCAGGGAAGTGCTGCCCGCGTCCTGAATCCAGTAGCTGAACGCACGTTCTCCTTCTCCGGTGGTCACGGCGGTGACAAAGCAGCCGCCTCCGGGCAGAAGGCGGGTAACGCCGAAGGAATCCGCGCCTGTCTGCTGTGCCCAGTCGGTGGAAATTTGCTGCCAGGTAACACCGCTATCGCTGCTGGTCCAGAGAACGGCGGAGCTGTCGTCGCGTATTTCCAGCATTTGAATGGAGCCGTCCTCCAGTGTTACCATGCTGCGGAAGCTGCGTGCATTTTCACTGGGCGTCACATCCTGCTGCTGCCAGCTGCCGGTAGCGGCAGTGGTACTGCCGGAATCGGGGGAATCGGCAACAGAGGGAACGGGGCCTTCCCCTGAGGCGCACCCGACAAGCGATACACTCATCGCCGCCGCAGCGACCCATGCGGCAATCCGCCGAAAAAATATTTTTCTGTTCATGCTATGACCTTCCTTTCACCCGGTGGACGGGAGTATGGTTCTGAGTATACCGGGTAAAACTGGAAAAAAACCTGTAAAAGACAAGCCGCTTTTCCAGACTTCTTGAAGAAAGGGGGCGTATAATACAAAATAGAGAGCAGGAGGGGTAAGCCATGCGAATTTTACTGATTGAGGACGATGAAGCCCTGTGCACAGTGTTGCGCCCGGTTCTGGAAAAGGCCGGGTTTGGTTGTGATGTGAGTGCCAGCGGAACGGAGGGACTGGAGCTGCTGATGCACAATCCCTATGATGCCGCAGTGCTGGACCGGATGCTGCCCGGCATGGACGGGGTGGAACTGGTCCGTGCGGCCCGTCGCGCCCACTGTGCGGTACCGGTGCTTATGCTCACGGCGCTTGGCCGTGTGGAGGATCGGGTGGAAGGCCTGGATGCAGGCGCGGACGACTATCTTGCCAAACCCTTTGATAATCGGGAGCTGATCGCCCGTCTGCGGGCACTCTGCCGCCGCCCGGCGGAAACTGTGGAGACCCGGCTCTGCTGCGGGGATCTGACGCTGGATACTGCGGCCCTTTCCCTGACCGGCCCGGCGGGGATGGTGCGTCTGACCAGAAACGAGAATGCCCTGCTGGAAGCGCTGCTTCGCCGCCCCGGTCAGCTGATGAGCCGGGAAGTGCTGTTTCATGCTGTGTGGGGCGCAGGGGGCCGGGGCTATTCTGGAAATCCGGACGCTTCAACGCACCGACGGGCAAAGTCTGCTGGCCGCAGCCCAGGAGGTGGCCGGTCAGGTGGGAAAAGGAAGCCTGTCCGACAGCTGGCTGGACGAACAGGAGCAGGCTGCCGGCTGCCTGTTTTATCTGGAGGATAACGGCGTGCCTCTGGCACATGTGGAGCGAACCGGCGCAGCCGACCTGCTCACAGAGCAGATGATGGAGCGGTGCGCTGCGCTGCAGCCGGGCCAGAGCCGTGTGTTCAGCTACAAAACGCCGGAGGGCAAGATCTATCGCTGCGCGGCGTTGGCACTGGTGAGTGCCAATCTGCGTCAGTCGCCCCATCTGCTGCTTGCGCTGCGCAGCGCGGGAACGCTGCACTGGCAGATCGGGTGGACGGTGGCAAGATATGCAGCGCTCTGGGCGGGCGGCACGCTTGCGCTCGCTGCTGCCGGAGCATTGCTGGCTCGCATTGCACTGAAGCCCACAGAAGCCGCGCTGCGCCAGCAGAATGAATTTGTTGCCGCCGCAAGCCACGAGCTGCGCAGTCCGCTCACGGTAATCTGCAGCAGCCTGCAGGCGGCGGAAAATGACCCGGAGCGCCGGAACCGGTTGCTGGCCATAGCCCGGGCAGAAACTGCACGGATGCAGAGGCTGACCGAAGAGCTGCTGTTTCTGGCCGGGCAGGATGCACAGATTCTTCGCCTGCGGCTTCAGGCGATGGAGCCGGATACTCTGCTGCTGGAGGTGTGGGAAGCCTGGCAGGCCCCGGTGCGGGAGAGCGGCCGGACGCTTGTGGCAGATCTGCCGGAGGAGCCGCTGCCATCGGTGCAGGCGGACCCCCAGCGGCTGGAACAGATGTTCGGCATTCTGCTGCACAATGCACTGGATTACACGCCGGAGGGCGGGCAGATCCGGCTTGCAGTAAGGGCGCAGGGGCGTGCCGTGCGGTTTTCGGTGCGGGATCAGGGGCCCGGTGTGCCGGATGCGGATAAGCAGCGCATCTTCCGCCGCTTCGCCCGGGGCGAGAGCAGCCGCACAGGAAAGGAACATTTCGGCCTGGGCCTTTCCATCGCCCATCAGATTGCCGTTCTCCATGGAGGAAGGCTCTGGGTGGAGGATGCGCCCGGCAAAGGCGCGGAATTCTGCCTGGAACTGCCCATACAGCGTTGATTCACTGCTCTGCCAGGCGCAGAGCGGAGGCTTCTTTTACTGCGTCGCAGGCTTCGCTCTCGGTGAGGATGCCGTCATAAAGCTGGGCCGCAGCCTCGCGGGTGGCCTGCTGCAGCACTTCGTCGGGCAGAACCACGGTCAGACTGTCCAGCAGGGCGTTTTCGTCGTTGACGATGGCAAAGGGGTCGGTTTTGTTCACCCGGGCCAGTGCGGCGGAAAGACCGCTCTGTGTCACAGGGAGTACGTCCAGCCCGGCCGCGCTTTGCATCTCGTCACGGAGCATCAGCTGAATGAATGCCACGGCCAACTCCTGATTGTCGCCTGCGGCGGGCAGAGCGGCCGCGCAAAGCGGTTCAAAAACGCTGCTGCCGTCCACACCCGGCAGGGGGAAAAGGGTCACTTCCCCTGAAGAAAAAGTTGCGCGGCCGTTCGCATCCCGTTCCAGTGTGCCGAAGCCGATGGCCTGATCCGCGCTCTCCCAGCTTTCCGCAAACCAGCGGCACTCACCGTTCCAGAAGCTGTTCAGGTTACCGCCGCCGAAGCTGCTGTAAAGTGCTTCGCCGTCGGCAGTCTGCGAATCCTGCGCAGCAGCCTGATAGCTTTGTATGGTCTGCACACCAGCGGCGCGGGCGATTCGGTTCAGCTGGCCGGTGAAGGCGATGAAGGCATCCGGCTGGAAGCTGCCATCCTTCCAGATGGCGTCGGCGCTGGCCGGATAAAACAGATCGAACAGATGCTCATACAGCGCAGGGGAAAATACCATGCAGGGCGTTTGCTCGCGGTTTTCCTCCATGGCGGAAGCAATGCCGTTCAGCGTTTGCAGCCGCTCGTCCACCGTGCCGGGCCTTCCGCCGGTGATGTAGGCCCGCATACCGGTAGGAATGGCATACAGCCCACCCTCCCGGGTGTAGCTGGCCAGCACGTTGCTCCGCACATTGCTCCAGTTTGCCAGATCGGTCAGATCGGTGAGCAGTCCCTGCCGGATCATGGAGTCTGCGGAAAGGCCGTCCAGAATCAGCAGATCCGGCCCCTCGCCCGCCAGAAGCCGGGTGTTCAACTGGCGGATCACATCCTCCCGGGTGGCCGAGGTTCCCTCGGCACTGGTCATCCCCACCGTGTATTCCACCCGGATTTCCGGGTGCAGGGCGTTCCAGGCGGAAATGGTCTGGCGGATCAGGGCGCTTTCTTCCAGAGAGAAGATGGTAAGGGTGTTTTCCACGGTTCTGTCGGGGTCGTAAACATACCGGTAAAGTGTCTGCTGGCCGCTGCTCTGCACCACCAGCCAGAGCGAGCCGTCCGCTGCGGCGCAACCGAGAAAGACATCGGTGGAGGAGGGGCCCCAGGCATAGTCGCCGCCGTGCATCAGGATTTCCCGGGTGTTGCCGGACAGGGTATAATGGGAGATGACCCGTTCCTCGCCGTTTTCGTTGGAAAGATGGAAAAAGCCGTCGCCCTGCCAGTCCGGGAAGATGCGGCCCATGGGCAGGGAGAAACTGCCGGCTTTTTCAAAATCCGGCAGGGTTCGGGCCGGGGAGGAGTCATCGGTTCCCGACCAGATATAGCCGCTTCGCACAGCATCGGCCTGAAAGCTGACCCGGGACTGGCCGGCCTGCAGGGAATTGTCCGATTGGTTGACCAGCCTGCCGTCGGCCGCGAATATGGCCCAGCGGCCAATGTTGGCCTCCACATAGATCCATTCATCGCTGACGCCGGCCAGTGTGCAGAGTACACCCGGCTCGGCGGCATCCGAAGGAACCAGTTCACAGCCGGTGAAGTCCACCGGAACCGCGGTCAGAACTCCGTCCTCCACCCGCCAGAGCCGGAACGGCTCCTGCCCGCCCAGGGCCGATTGCCTTGCGGCCATCACATAAAGAACGCCGCGTTCGTTGGCGGCCATGCTGATCACATATACCCCGTCGGCACAGGCTGCGGCAAGCTCCGCATCCCAGCTGGGCTCCTGTTCCGAAACAGTGCCGTCCGGCTGGACGAGGTAACTTTTTGCGCCGCCCTGCCAGCCTTCCTGCCGGTAAAGCGCCTGCATATTCTCTGCGCCGTAAAGGGTGACGCTGCCGTCCCCGTTGGGAACGATACCGGTGCAGTAGAAGTCCGGGTCGGCCAGATCGATGCGTTGTTCGGTATAGCCGCCCGAGACCGGGGCTTCCTTCACGGTGGTGCCGCTGCAGCCGGTGAATATCAGGGTCAGGGCAGCAGCCAGTGCCGCTGCTCGGATTCGACGTTTCATACATTCGCCTCCTGTTTGGTTTCTGTACACAGGATACAGGGGGAAGGTCTAATTTTCGTCTAAAAAGCATTTAGACAGAAAATAGACCGAACAGATTTATTCTATTATATATGATTCTGAAAAGGGAGGACTCCGCCATGCAAATTCTGCTGGTCGAAGATGACCATATCCTGTGTGAATTTCTGGAACAACTGCTGCATCAGGAAGGCCATCGTGTGACGGTTTCCACAAGCGGCCCTGCCGGGCTGGAAGCGTTGCGCGCAGGGCCGTTTGACATGATGATTCTGGACCGGATGCTGCCCGGACTGGATGGATTGCACCTGCTGCAGCAGGCCCGACGCGAGGGATTCACACTGCCGGTGCTGATGCTCACCGCTCTGGGTGCGCCGGCGGACAAGGTGGAAGGTCTGGATGCGGGGGCGGACGATTATCTGGCAAAACCCTTTGACGCGGCAGAGCTGCTGGCCCGGTTGCGGGCGCTTGCCCGAAGCCGCAGCGGGGGATACGGAGTGCTGGTGCGCTGCGGTGACGCTGCGCTGGATGCGGGGGCCCGTCTGCTTACCGGCCCCGGCGGGCGGTGTGAGGTGTCCGGCCGGGAGGCTGCACTGCTGGCGTTTCTGTTCCGCAATGCGGGGCAGGTGTTGCCCCGGGAACTGCTGCTGGATCGGGTCTGGGGCGCGGACAGTGAGGTGGAGGAAGGCAATTTGAATAATTATATCTTTTTTGCCCGGCGGCGTCTGCTTCAGGTGGGCAGCCGGCTGCAGATTCAGACGGTGCGCGGGCTTGGCTACCGCGTATGGGAATGTTAGCACGGCTGCGCCGCCGCCTGACGCTGTTGGCTGCGGCGTTGACCGGGTGTGTGGTGCTCGCGGTGGCGGCGGTTTCCTTTGTGTTGTGTGCATCGATGTACACTTCCCAGCGGCAGGCCGCATTTGAAGCGGCCGTTGCCGGTTTGCGCAGCCAGTGGGAGACAGAGAATGCGCTGGATCTGAGCCAGACGCAGAACACGGCGGAGCAAAACGGACTGTACCTTTATTTTGAAGAAAACGGTCAGCCGCTGGTGATTTCCGGCCTGACCGAAAACGGCAGTATGGAGCAGATCCGACAGGCACTCCGGCAGGCGGGCTTTGATCCGGAGCTGCCGCCGCTCTTTTCCCGAACCGAAACCGCAGAGCTGCCCCATGTGAAGATTTCGAACCAGCCGGTGCGTCTGAGCGCCTGTAAACAGACCACCGGCGAAGGCTGGCGGATGCTGATTGTCTGGCAGCCGCTGCGCGCTGAGCGGCAAATTCTCTGGCGGGCTGCAGCGGCGTTTTTGCTGGTGGCGATGGCGGGCATCGGGGTGCTGGCAGCGGTTTGCTGGGTCGTGGCCGGGCGGGCCATTCGCCCGGTGCGGCAGGCCATGGAGCAGCAGAGAGAGTTCGTGCGGGCGGCAGGCCATGAGCTGCGTACGCCGCTGAGCGTGCTGCGGGCCGGGTTGGCGGTGTTACCGGGAGAAAAAGAAAGCGAGGCCCGGCGGCATATCAGTCTGCTGGATGCAGAGACCGCCCGCATGGGGCGCCTGATTGACGAGCTGCTGATTTTGTCCGGTGGAGGAATGATACAGGCCAGTCAGCCCCAATGGCTGGAGCCGGATACATTTCTGCTGGAGCTGGCAGAGGCATGGGAGCCCGCCGCGCACAGCAGGGGACGCAGGCTTCAGGTGATTCTGCCTCCGCAGCCGCTGCCGCCGGTTCAGGTCTGCCGGGAGGAGCTCGGCCAGATTCTGGGGATATTTCTGGACAATGCGCTGCGGTATTCCCCGGAGGGCAAGGCCGTTGAGCTGTACTGTGCCGCACAGGGCCGAAAAATGATCTGGGAGGTGTGCGATCACGGGCCGGGGGTTCCGGATCAGGCAAAGGAAGCGGTGTTCCGGCGATTCTGGCGTGCCGATGCCAGCCGGTCCAGCCGGGAACATTTCGGGCTTGGCCTTTCGGTGGCGCAGGAACTGGCCGGGCGCTGCGGGCTGCAGCTGGGTGTGAGCGATACCCCCGGCGGCGGGGCTACGTTTCGCGTGGAAGTGGATCGCTCATAGCAATCAGGTGGTTGTTCGGCTGTTTGAACGATCAAGTAAAAAGAATGCCCCGGCTCTTGAAAAAGAGCCGGGGCATTCTTGCGGGCAGGCAAACCTGCTTATTCTTCAAACAGATCCAGCAGATAGCCGTAGCCTTCCGCTTCCATTTTGGCGTATGGGATAAAGCGCAGCGAGGCGCTGTTGATACAGTAGCGTACCCCGTTGGGGGATTCCGGGTCTCCGGTGAATACATGGCCCAGATGGGAATCTCCGGAGCGGCTGCGCACTTCGGTGCGATGCATACCGTGGCTGTCGTCCGGCAGTTCCACCACGGCGGGCTCCTCGATGGGCCTGGAGAAGGCAGGCCAGCCGCAGCCGCTCTCGAATTTATCGGTGGAGGAGAACAGCGGTTCGCCGGTAACCACGTCCACATAAATGCCCTTTTCAAACTGGTTCCAGAACTCGTTGGCAAAGGGGCGCTCGGTGCCATTTTGCTGGGTGACCCGGTACTGCTCGCTGGTCAGCTTGTCCCGAATGGCTTCCGCCGCGGGCTTCTGGTAATCGCCCGGGTCGATGCGCAGGCTGGAAAACAGCCTCATTTCCGCAAGGGGAATGTGGCAGTAGCCGTTGGAGTTCTTTTCCAGATAATCCTGATGATACTCCTCTGCGGGATAGAAGTTCACCAGCGGGCCGATCTCCACCTTGAACTGGCTGCTGCGGCTGCGCTCGATCTCCGCGATGCGCTCCACCGTCTCCTTTGCCCTGTTGTTTGTGTAGTAAACGCCGGTCTGGTACTGGGTGCCCACATCGTTGCCCTGCCGGTTTTCCACCGTGGGGTCGATCACATAGAAGTAGGCCAGCAGCAGTGCGTCCAGGCTCACCTGTTCCGGGTCATATTCCACCCGCACCGTTTCCCGGAAACCGGTTTTCCCGGTGGATACGGTGGGGTAGTTGGCGTCGGCCTCGCCGGAGCCGTTGGCGTAACCGCTTTTGGCGTCGATCACGCCGGGGATGGACTGCATCAGCTGTTCGATGCCCCAGAAACAGCCCCCGGCCAGATAAATCACGTTTTCGGTGGATTCCATTTTCATAACCTCCTGTTCCGGTTCGCTTTGCGGCGAGCCGTTTTCACTGTTTGCGGGCTGCACTGCGGCTTCCGCCGGACGGCTGCAGCCGCTCAGCAGCAATGCTGTGGCAAGCAGGCTTGCCAATACCCTTCGGTGCATGGCAGGATCTCCTTTCCTTCCGGCGCGGTCGAAAGCGAATACACCGCTCCTGTACCGGGATGAATGAAATAATTATACTATAATGGTAGGAAAAAGAAAAGCCCCCTCTTTTCGTGATCCGCGGGGCAAAACCGCGCAGAAATCGCGAAAAGAGGAGGTTGGTTCATCAAACCGTCTCCCAGAAACCCTTCAATTGGTCTGCCAGCTGGGCCGGGCCGTAAAGCCAGCGGCAGTGGGACCAGTGGCTGGGGAAGAGCTGCCGGTATTCCGCCCGGCCAAAGCGGCTGTCGATCAGCAGCACCACGCCCTTGTCCTCCGGGGTACGGATGACCCGCCCTGCTGCCTGCAGCACCTTGTTGAAGCCCGGGTATTGGTAGGCGTAGGCAAAGCCGCTGCCCCGGCTCGCCTCAAAATAATCCCGAAGGATCTCCTGCCGGGGATTCACCTGGGGCAGGCCCACCCCCACGATGGCGGTGCCGATCAGCCTCTCGCCCGCCAGATCCACGCCTTCGCCAAATACGCCGCCCATTACGCTGAAGCCCAGAAGAGTCTCGGCGGCATCCGGCTGGAAGGCATCCAGAAATTCTCTGCGGGCCTGCTCATCCATGCCGGGCTGTTGCACCAGCGTACGCACCTCAGGAAACAATTCCTCGAACCGCTCCAGCACCTGGGTCAGATAGCTGTAGCTGGGGAAAAAGGCCATATAGTTGCCGGTGCGGCCCCGGCACATTTCATAGAGGTATCGGGCCACCGGTTCGATGCTCTGCTGCCGGTCTTTATAGCGGGTGCTCACGTCCGCTGCGCAGAAGAGGCCAAGATTTTCGGTGGGGAAGGGGCTGGGCAGAGCGGCGCAGCGGGCTTCGGCGCAGCCCAGAATGTCCCGATAGTAGTCCATGGGGGAAAGGGTGGCGCTGAACAGCACCGCGCCCCGGCCGCTGGAAAAGCTCTGATCCAGGAAGGCGCTGGGATCCAGACACAGCTGGCTGATGCGCACGTCGGTGCCGAAAGCCGCCATCTGGGTCACATAGTGGTCGTCGTACCGCTCGGCCACCCGCAGATAGGCCCGCAGCTCGAAGTAAAGGGCAAGGATCAGGTCGTGGGCCGTGCCCTCCCGGTGCTCGGTGAGCCATTCCTCCATGGGGCCGGTCACCCGGCCGATCACCCGGTTCAGGCCGGTGCGGGCCTCCTTTTCAAAGAAGGTGCGGTTTTCCGCTTCGTCGCACTGGCGGCGCAGCTCCACAAACTCGTCATTCAGCTTGCCCAGAGCGGTTTTCAGCTTGCTTTTGCCCTTGCCCAGCGCCTTGCGGGCTTCCAGTACCTGACTTTTCAACAGGCTGGCCGAGTGCATCTCCCGGGCCCGGTCCGGCAGATTGTGGGCCTCGTCCACCAGAAACAGGTAATCGCCGCCACTCTCGAAGAAGCGTTTCAGGCTGACCACCGGATCGAACAGATAGTTGTAATCTCCCACGATCACATCGCACCAGAGCGAGAGATCCAGCCCCAGCTCAAAGGGGCAGACCGTGAACCGCCGGGCCAGATCTTCCAGTGCGGCGCGGGTGAACTCGTTTTCGTCCAGTGCCTGCCACAGGGCGTCCCGGATGCGGTCGTAGTAGCCGTTGGCGTAGGGGCAGGCCTCCGGGGTGCATTCCCGCTGTTCCAGCATGCAGATGGTGTCCTTGGCGGTGAGGGTAATGCTTTTCAGGGCAAGGCCGGGCTGGTTTTTGCGCAGCAGTGCCAGCGCATCCTCCGCTGCCTGCCGGGTGGTGGTGCGGGCGGTGAGATAAAACACCCGCTCACCGCAGCCCTCGCCCATGGCTTTCAGGGCAGGGAACAGGGTGCTCATGGTCTTGCCGATGCCGGTGGGCGCCTGACAGAGCAGGCGGCCCTTGTCCCGCAGGGTTCGATACACCGCGCCCGCCAGCGTGTACTGGCCCGCCCGGTATTCCGAAAAGGGGAATTGCAGCGCTCGCAAAGCTTCGCCCCGGGTCAACTGCCAGGCGGCGGCCCGCTTGGCCCAAGGGGCATACCGGGTCAGCAGATCCAGCACAAAATCTTCCAGCTGACGGGCAGTGAATTCCCGGCGGAAATCCACCACCACCTCGTCGTCTACCTGGAAATAGGTCAGCCGTACCGCAATGGCGTCCAGCCCGTGCTGCCGGGCATAAATGGCCGCGTAAACCTGCCCCTGTGCCCAGTGTACCGGGTTCATGTCCTCGTGGATCTGGTCGCTGGGGGTGGTCACGGTCTTGATTTCATCCACCACGGTCAGGCCGTCCTTATCGGTGAAGATGCCGTCCGCTCGGCCATCCACCAGATAGTCCACCTCGGCTGCGGTGTATTCCTGCTTCAGGTAGACCTCGGCCTCGTAGCCGGGCCCGGCCTGCTTTTGCAGCCGCCGGTGGATGCGCGCGCCCTCGTTCGCCCGGTCAAAGCCGGAAAAGCGGCTGTCGATGCTGCCGGTCTGCAGAAGAAACTCCACCAGCTGCCGCACCGAAAGATGGATCTGTTCCATGAAAATGCCCCTCTCGTGATACAGACTGCATCTATTGTATCACAAAAGGGGCGTCCGGTCACGCAAACAGGGTCTCGGTCAGCCGGGCGGCGATCTCGTCCAGCTGGGAGAAATCCGCCGCCGTGCGATAGTAGCTTTCCAGTTCATCGTGGCTTGCCTTGGCCTGCCGCTGGGCCTCGCTGGCAAGCTCCAGCAGCTCGGCCGCTGCCCGCCGGTCGAACCGCAGCCGGGCCCGCTGGCCGCGCAGTGCGCCCTTTTCCAGAAAACGGGTGCAGTGCACGTTCTGCCGGCCGTCCAGATTCATGGGGTGCCAGGAATTGCCGGTCAAAAAGGCAAGGCGCAGCTCGGGAATGAACAGATGATCGATCACGCCCTCCCGCAGCGGGCAGGGGCAGGTGATGATGGAGTAGCCCCGTTCCAGCGCCATTTCCCGCAGCAGGGCCAGCGCCATCGGAGCCGCCGCGCCCTGCTCGTCGTGCAGCACGATGAATTCGCCGGCCAGCGCTTTTACCGTGTTCAAAAAGACCATCCGGCCCTTGGGGGTCACCGCGCTCAGCAGGCGAATGCTCTCGCTGCCGGGGTGATCGGTGCGGGGCAGTCTTCGGGCTCCCAGCCGGCGGGCCCAGCCCAGCAGCTTTTCCTCGTTCACCAGCGGCGCGGTGATGCGGCGGCTGTCCTCCAGAAGAGCAGCTGCCGCCCGGATGGATCGGCCTGCCTGCTCCTGCAAAGCGGAACACCGGCGGAACAGAGCCACGATCTCGCCCCGATGGGCGGTCAGATAGTCGTTATCCAGCACATGGTGCAGATCCACCACCTTCTGCACTGCGCCGGGGTAGGCAGGCTCCACGGTATGGGGAGCGGTGGCATCAATAATGGCTGCCCGGGGCTGAGAGAAGATCACACCGTCCAGGCTGTCCGGGTCGGAGGAGCAGTGAATCCGCTCCACCGGCAGAGGGCTGGCCTGCGCCAGACGATTCATCAGAGTACTTTTGCCGCAGCCGGGGCCTGCCTTGATCAGATACAGCGGCACCTGTTCCCGGGTATCAAGCCAGTCGAAGTAGCCCTGGAAGCCCTTTGGCCCCAGTGCGCCCATAAAGAAATCCACATGGTTTGAAAGCTTTTTCATCCCGCAACACCTCACTTTTTGGCCCATCCTATGCGGCAAAGGGCAGGGGTGTGCGGCCGCCGGCATTGCAAAGCGTTCTTCGGGCTGGTATAATCAGAAAGAACAATTTGTCGAAACGGCGCAAAAGCCGATTTTCAAAATGAGTCCTGCAACAAAAGTCAATAGATGAAATAAAAAAAGTCCCGCAAATTTTGCGAGGCTAAAAAAGGTACAACAAACCAGACCGGAGAGAAAGCATCTCGCCAGCCGGAAAGAAATTCGGTTGTTAAAGATTACGATTGCTTAGCAGGTTCTGTATCAAAGGCCTCCAGGCATTCTTTCACGCGGGCGTAGTAGATGCGCAGGAACTTGTTCTGAGCGGCAGTCATGTAGACAAAGTAGGGCTTGCCCTCTGCGCGTTTCTTATCAAGGAACTGGTACACCGGCTCATCCGCTGGAGACTTTTTCAGGTATGTGCAGATGATTTGGTAGAGTGTTTTACGCAAATGTGGTGAGCCTCGCTTTGTGGTGGGAACGCTCTTTGCGCTGTGCTTGCCGGATTCATCCACGCCGGGATCAACACCTGCAAAGCCCACGATGGAGCTGCGGCGCGGGAAACGGCGCACATCTCCAATTTCGGCCATAAGCTGCGCGGCAGTTATTTTCCCAACGCCGTACATGGCGCACACGGTTTCGTATTCTGGAAGTTGGGATGCAAGCCGCGTCATTTCCGCCCGCAGAGTGGCCAGCGTGGTCTTTCCCGCCAGAAGTTGTTGAGCAGCCGTGACAATGAGCAGCTTTGTGTTCTCGTTTTTCGGCAGTGTCGTAAAATGGCCACAGCTTCCGGCGTAAATGTCCAGCGCCTTCTCTGCACTGAAATGGTATCCCTTGCGTTTGCACCACTTCTGGTAACGTTCTGTAAACGCCTTTTCGCTGGCACGGCAGATGCAATCGCAATGCCAGAAGGTCATGACAAAATCCACCCATTTCTGGTGGCCGTCAGCACGCTCTGGGCTGGAGAAAAGCTCGTTTACACCGGGAAAGGTCTTGTCGGTCAGCGAAATGAGATTGTTTTGCAGCGACACCACTGTTTTCATGTAGAGATTGTATTGGCGGCTGCACAGCTTCAGTTGTTGTCTAATCGTATCCATGGGAGTATATTCCCGCAGATCCACCCAGTTGTCAAGGCCATACTTTGCAATCTTCAGAGCGTCAGCCTTGTCGGTCTTGACCTTGCGGATGGAGCCGCCGCCGCTCTGCTTGATGAGCAGCGGATTCAGGACGCAGACGTAGATCCCGTACTCATGTAGTGCTGCCGCTACCGGTTCGTGGTAACGGCCTGTGGATTCCATGATGACGCGGGTATCTTCGCCCAATGCGACGATGGCGCCAGCCATCTGCTCCAAACCAACTTCGGTATGGAGAAATTCCTGTGGCAGAAATGCCACTTCACCCATTGGCCGCAGGGCAGCCACCGTGCTTTTCCCTTTGGAAATGTCGATCCCTACTGCGTTCATTTTGCTCCTCCTTCTGATTGGATATGGCTTTCCGCCGTTTACTCATCGCCTGTTCAATCTCCTGGGTGACGCGAACGCACCGCAAATCGGTGGTACAACCTGCGCAAATCGAATGCTGCGAATGAGAGAGGCGGCTGACGGACTCATTTACGGGCGTGTCGGCCCAAGGTGAGCTATGTCAGGCAATTTGCTCTCCCATTCTAACAGCTTCGGCTTTGAGATGGAAAAAGACGCGGCTGGCTGCCGCGCCTTGAACCGTAACTTTATTGTAGGAGGTGGATTTATGGATCGTAAAGCAACGAACATTGTGGCATACATCACGCTGGTGGGCTGGCTGCTGGCTTATTTTGTGGGCGACCGGTACAATTCCCGGTTTCATCTGAATCAGGCGCTGGTGCTGAACCTGTTTTTCCTGGTGCTGCGGGTGGTTTCGTCGGTGGTGAGCTGGGTTCTGGGCTGGATTCCGCTGGTGGGCTGGATCGTAATGCTGGCGGTAAATGTGGTAAGCCTGCTGGGGCTGGTGCTCTGGATTCTGGGTCTGGTTTATGCCGTGCAGGACAAGGAGCAGCCGGTTCCTCTGCTGGGCTACATTCATCTGCTGCGCTGAGAAAAATTCCGGGAATTCCCTCTTGACAAGCAGCCGGGCGGGGTGCTATTATAATACCCGCCGAAACGCCGGGAATTTTTGACCGGCAATTAAATATGCGAAAAACCGCAGGGCTATAAATTTTCCTGTTTCTGATTCACAAACAGGGGATTGTAGCCCTGTTTTTTGTGCCAAGGAGGAACCGGAATGACCGAACGAATCAACCAGAATCCCATGGGCAGCCGGCCGGTGCTGCCGCTGCTGGTGAGCATGTCGCTGCCGCCCATTTTGTCCATGCTGATCCAGTCGCTGTATAACGTGGTGGACAGCATCTTTGTGGCCCGCCTGAGCAGCGACGCCCTCACCGCCGTTTCGCTGGCCTATCCGCTGCAGAATCTGGTGCTGGCGGTGGCCGTGGGCTACGGCGTGGGCTCCAATGCCTTTGTGGCGCGCAGCCTGGGCCAGGGCGATCAGCGCAGTGTGGACAAGGCCGCCTCCATGGGCATGGTGTTCACCGGCATTCACGCGCTGGCTTTTCTTTTGATCGGCCTGTTCGGCAGCGAGCCCTTCCTGCGGCTGTTCACCACCGATGAGCAGGTGCTGAGCATGAGCCTGGTGTACACCCGCATCGTGATCTGCCTTGCCTTCGGCAGCCTGTTCCATATTTACATCGAAAAGCTGCTGCAGTCGGTGGGTGACATGTTTGTGCCCATGATTTTGCAGGGCGTGGGCGCCATCGTGAACATCGTGCTGGACCCCATCCTGATCTTCGGCCTGCTGGGTGCCCCCCGCATGGGCGTGGCCGGTGCGGCTGTGGCCACCGTGGCCGGTCAGCTGACCGCCTGCACCATGGCAATGATTTACTTCTTCCGGGCAAAGACCGGTATGCACATCACCCGCAGGGACATGAAGGTGGACTGGAACATTGCCCGCAAGATTTATGGCGTGGGCGTTCCTTCCTGCCTGATGACTGCCATGCCCAGCCTGCTGGTGGGCGTGTTGAATGCCCTGCTGGTGGAGCTGCACGAGCTGGCGGTGGCGGTGTTTGGCCTGTATTTCAAGCTGCAAACCTTTGTGTACATGCCCGCCAACGGCCTGATTCAGGGCATGCGCCCCATTGTGAGCTACAACTACGGTGCGCGCCAGAAGCAGCGGATGCATTCCACCATCCGCTGGAGCCTGACCCTCACCGCCGTGATCATGGCGCTGGGCACCCTGATCGCCTGGCTGCTGCCGGAGCAGATCATGGCCCTCTTCGATGCAAACAGCGCCATGGTGGCCATCGGTGTGCCCATGCTGCGCATCACCAGCCTGGGCTTTCTGGTGTCCACCTTCGGCACCGTGCTGGCCGGCTGCTTTGAGGCTCTGGGCAAGGGCATGCAGTCGCTGGCGGTGTCGCTCATCCGGCAGCTGGTGGTCATTCCGCCGCTGGCACTGGTGCTTTCCCGTTTCTGGGAGCTGAACGGCGTATGGGCCTCCTTCCCGGTGGCGGAGACGCTGGCCGCGCTGGCTGCGGTGGCCTTCTACCGGGGCATGATGCGCCGCATCGACGGGACTATGGAATAAAGCAAAATACAAACAAAGAGCGCCCGCGCGGCTGCCGGTTCGGCAGCTTGCGCGGGCGCTTTTCTATGCCCTGAAAACAGATTTTCCGCTTACTTCTTTTCGGGCACAATCTCCAGCCAGTAGCCGTCCGGGTCCTGAATGAAGTAGATGCCCATGGCTTCGTTCTCAAAGCAGATGCAGCCCATCTCCTTATGCAGGGCGTGAGCGGCGTCAAAATCCTCCACCTGGAAGGCCAGATGAAACTCGCAGTCGCCCAGGTTGTAGGGGCGGTCCATGTCACGCATCCAGGTCAGCTCCAGCTGGAAGTCGCTTTCCTCGTTGGCCAGATACACGATGATAAAGGAGCCGTCCGGCGCGGTGATGCGCCGCACTTCCGCAAGGCCCAGAGCCTTCTCATAAAAGGCTTTGGAGCGGTCCAGATCAAAGACATTGTAGTTTTCGTGGATCATTTTAAACTTCATTGTGAAAAATTCCTTTCTGGAATGGATTGATAAAAGGGTTGCTCAGCCCTGCCACACCTCTTCCGTGTGAATGCGGGCAAGATAGGGCGCAAGCTCCGGCCGCTTCAGATAGGACAGCATTCCGGCACGGTTGTCGAAGCAGTGCATGGGGAACACATTGTCGCAGCGGCAGGCGTTTAAAAAGTCCACAAAGCCCCACCAGGCGTTTTCCTCCTGCCGGGGATCCAGCGGAACAAAGGCCGCGTCGAAAAAGCGGCCCCGGATGCGCTCCAGCTCCTCGTGGAAGGCCTTGTCGTGCCAGGCGTTCTGTTCGTCCGGCTCACCCTCCCAGTGCCACCAGTTCAGATCGCCCGCATGGTAGAACCAGAGCCCCTCGGCCTGCACCAGAAAGGCGCAGCCCTCGTCGGTGGAGCGCAGAGTCTCGATGCAAAGACCCTGCCAGTCGTACCGGCTGCGGGGCGCGGCGGGCAGCACATTGGCTGAGCGCCGGGCGGGAATGTTTTCGTCCAGCACATAAAACACATTGGGGTGGCTCTCGCTCAGCTCCCACACAGCGGGGGAGTAGTGGTCGTGATGCCGGTGGGAGGAAAAGACGAACAGCGCCTTTTCCGAATCCAGCACAGGCAGCGGGCCCTGAAAGTAGTCGAACAGCAGCAGTGTGTGTGAAAGCTCTACCAGAAAGCAGCTGTGGCAGATGTGAGTGATCTTCATAAAAACTCCTTGGATATGGGGTTCGCGCTCCGGCTTACAGCAGCTGGCGGCGCAGCTCCTCGCCGCTCAGGGGGCTGAGCAGTGCGGGGGGAACGTCCAGAATGGTTTTGCAGCCGGTCTGCCCGGCGGTATGCATCCGGTGTACGGCACGGGCGCAGGCGGCCAGTACGCTGGCGGTGAATTCCGGGTTGGAATCTAGCTTCAGGCTGTATTCCACTGTGGCGGTGTGCTCCTCGTTCCAGCCGGTCAGGCCGCTGCGCAGCACACTGCCGCCGTGGGGCAGGCCGCTGTGCTCGGCGTGCAGCTGCTCCAGACTCACAAAGGTGACGGTGGTGTCGTAGTCTGCAAAATAGTTGGGCATGGTCTTGATTTCCTGCTCGATGCGGGCAAGATCTGCCCCGGGCTTTGCGGCCACATAGCATTCCCGGGTGTGCTTCTGCCGGGTGGTCAGGGTGGGGCGCTGCCCGGCACGCACCTGCTCCAGCGCCTCGGGCACCGGTACGGTGTACTGGCGGGCATCCTCCACGCCTTCAATGCGGCGGATGGCGTCGGAATGGCCCTGACTCACGCCCTTGCCCCAGAAGGTGTAGGTTCCGCCCTGGGGCAGAATGGCTTCGGCATACACCCGGTTCAGCGAGAACAGGCCCGGGTCCCAGCCGCCGCTGATCAGGGCAGTGGTGCCCGCGGCTTTGGCGGCGGCGTCCACCGCAGCAAAGTGCTCGGGGATTTTGGCGTGGGTGTCGAAGCTGTCCACCAGATTGAACCAGCGGGCCAGCTCGGGGGTCTGCACCGGCAGGTCAGTGGCGCTGCCGCCGCACAGGATCATCACATCAATCTTACCGGCCCAGTCAGCAGCATCCTTTGCCGCCACCACCGGCACGCCCTCGGTCAGGGGAGAAATGCTGGCCAGATCCCGCCGGGTAAAAATCGCAGCCAGCTCCAGGTCCGGGTTCTGGCGCACCGCACACTCGGTGCCCCGGCCCAGATTGCCGTAACCAAAAATACCAATCCGAATCGCCATAAGTAAGCTCCCTCCATTGGTTTTATCAAATATTGGTTCTATTATACCATGAACCGGCGGAAGTTGAGAAGTAAGAGAAGCCGGAGAAACAGAAAAGCCCTGTGCGCCATAGAACGGCACACAGGGCGATTGCGTGTTTCAAAGAGAATCCGCAGCGCGGTTACAACGGCTGAAAACAGCTGTCCTCACGGTACAGCAGGGCAAACCGCTGGTCGCTCAGGCTGCGGGCGCTGTTTGCGGGGGAAGCGTCTGCAACGGCGGGCGAAGTCTGCCCGTTCTGCGTGATGCGGTCCTGCAACAGGGCCACCAGTGCGTCAAAGCTGCTCTCTGCCGGTGCCTCGCCTGCGGATTCTTCTGCGGCGGGCTGGGGTTCCCCGGCGGCAGTCTCCTCCGGCAGCTGATCCGGAATGGCTTCGGTGGGCACATCCAGCAGCAGCCAGGTGATGTTCCGGCCATAGACGGTGGCGGAGTAGTAATCAAAGGCGAGCCCCTGATTGGCGGCGGCCTGCTTCAGCGCCACCAGATAGGAAGCGGCTTTTTCCAGCGTGACCTCAGGTGGTTCCCGGTCTGCACTGTGGAAGCCCGTATACAGTACGGTGGGCAGGGGAAGGCTATCGGCGGAAAACTCCATCCCAACCCGGAACAGAGGATTTTGCGAATCGAATACCCGGTCGTTATCTTCCGGGTAGAAGGTGAGGGTGGTTTCGTAGGGGGAGCGGCCCTTCAGATCCCGGCACAGCCGGTTGGTATCCAGCTGGTCGGCCAGCTCATTGCGCAGCCGGTTGGAGGTGTTCAGACCGCTGTCCACCGTCAGGGCGCGATTGGTATAAACCTGGCCGCTGCTCACATAGGCGGAAAAGCCCACGTCCTCCTCTCCGGTCTGATAAACCGGGCAGACATAGCGGCGCTTGCCGTCCGCGTAGGTGTAGCGGGCATTGCCCACCACATAGCCCTCACCAGGGTATTTGGCCTGTAAAGCGTCATTGATGGTGTGCACCGTCCACCGGGCGGATATGGGGTTGCCCACCTGCCGTTCCACCACCAGCACCAGACCGGCGATGAGCACCAGTGCGAGCAGGGCGGCGGCAATCCGGGTGAGCGGGGTCTGCCGGATTTTGGGAAGAGCCGGCCATTTGATTTTATTCATCTAAAGATTCCTCCTTTGGGTCGGATTGGCCCCGGCGCAGCCCGCCGAAGGCGAAGTGCAGCAGTTTGGCGATGAGCGCGCCCACCAGCAGGGCGGACAGATACAGCCCGGCCTGCATCAGGGAAGTGCGGTTCGGTGTGCTGACCAGCAGCACCAGCGCCATGGGAATGGCGCTGATGATGGCTGCGAACCAGACACTGCGGCGCAGGAATACATAACCCAGTGCACCCAGCGCAGGCAGGCCCCAGGACAGGAACGGCCCGTTTGCCAGCGCAAGGCACACCACAAATCCGGCCACCGCCATCAGGGCACTTTGGGCCAGCAGCTTGCGCTGGATGCGCCCCAGCACCCGGGCAGCGTCCGGTTCCGGTGCGGGCAGCTGGATGCCACCGGAATCCAGATACGCCTGGCAGGCAGGGCAGTGGGCCACATGGGCGTGTACCAGAGCTTCACTGTCCTCACTGGCGACGCCGTCGGCCACCAGCGGAATCAGATCCCTGCATACGTCGCAGGAAATGTCTGACACGATGCCTTTGTTCATTGCATCGATCCCTCCTCTTGTTTCAGTTGATCCCGCAGCCAGTTGCGGGTGCGGAAGCTCAGCATCCGGGCGGAATTCTCCGTGATGCCGCATGCCTGGGCGATTTCCGCAAAGGAATAGCCCTGGGCCCGCATTAAAAGAACGGTGCGGGCATTTGGTTTGCACGTCTCCAACAGCTGGCGTGCCCGGCGAGCCAGATCCCGGGTGTCGCATTCCTCCTCCAGGCCGCGGGGGTCCGGCATGTCCTGCTCCAGATAGCCCGCCAGCATATCGTCGTAGGAAAGGGTGGGCCGTTTGCGGCGCAGTGCATCCACCCACACGTTGCGTGCAATGGTGAACAGCCAGGTTTTTATGCTGCTGCGCCTCTCGAAGCGGCCGAAGGCACGCACCGCCTTTAAAAAGGTTTCACTGAGCAGGTCCTCCGCCCAGACAGGGTCATGGGTGAGCCCGCAGAGATAGCGATAGATATCCGGGCTGTAAAGCTGATACAGTTCTTCCAGGTCCTGCAAGCGCACCCCTCCTTTCCGATCTGCCCCTTTTTCGGGCAATGAATGTAAAACAGCCGTTTCGCTCTATTAGACGGCTGTATCGACCGTCCGTTACAGAAAACACAAAAAAATTCCGCCGGGCCCGGAAAGCTCGGCGGAATGGGTTATGCAGTGGGTTTTGCCTTGCTGTTCAGCTGCTGCAGCAGCTGGAGTAAAAAGTAAACGGCCTGCTTTGCCCACCAGGGCCAGTCGTGGCTCACATCCTCGCCCCAGTAATCCACAAAGGCAGGCATGCGCCGGTCGGTCAACGCCTGGGCCATGGCCCGGGTGTCGGCCAGAAAATCATCCTCGTAGGGGCCGCGGCCGCAGCACAAAAACAGGGGAGCCAGCCGGGTGGAGGGCAGGCCCTCGGTGTGCAGCAGGGGCAGATATTCCAGCGGGCTGTTGCGCAGGGTCAGATCGTCGTGATAGGGGCCGAACCAGGTGGCGGCGGAATAGCTGCCGGACAGGCAGATTGCACCGCATACCAGCTCCGGCCGCCGCAGATACAGGTTCAGCGCATGACCCGCACCCAGGCTGCAGCCCAGCAGAGCTACCCGCGTATGGGAGCCGCCGTTCAGCGCCAGTACCCGGGGAATCAGTTCACCCACCAGATAGTTGAACCAGCGTTCCTGCGTCTCGCTGCGGGCCCGGCCCTCGCCGCTGCCCATCCAGCTTTCCGCGTCCACACTGTCTGCACAGAACAACTGGATGCGGCCTGCGTCGATCAGCGGAGCCAGCGCGGCTACCATGCCGTGATCCTCCCAATCGTAAAAACGGCCTCCCTCGCAGGCGAAGGCAAGGCAGGGAAGGCCGGAATGGCCGAACACCTTGAACTCCATCTCCCGCTTTAAAAAGCGGCTGGGTTCCTTGTAATACTGGATCTCCAAGCAAAATCCCTCCCAAGCAGTGAAAAGTCACCGCGAATTGCATTACCTTCATTATAGAATGGCCGGGCGAACCGGTCAAGCAGGGCAGAAGAGCAGAACACAAAAAAGCCGGTCATCCGAAGATGACCGGCAGTTTTTGCGTTGAAAAATCAAACAGCGCGGGTAACCTTGCCCGAGCGCAGGCAGCGGGTGCAGGCGTAGATGTACTTGGGAGAACCGTCTACAATAGCCTTAACACGCTTCACGTTCGCCTTCCAGGTGCGGTTAGACCGACGATGAGAGTGGGAAACCTGGATGCCGAAGGAAACGCCCTTGCCACAACAATTGCACTTTGCCATTTGCTGCACCTCCTCGATTTAATTTAAGTCGCTAGAATATAATAGCAAGCCGGAAGGGAAAAATCAAGGGCTTTTTAAAAATATCTTTGAAAAACTCTTAAAAAATCCCATTTTGCTTGTGGATGGCCCCAAAAAACGCTATAATAAAAAGCAAACTGCCAGATATGCCCTGCGTTTGCACCGGGCAGCGCGCAGTGTTTGTATGCAATGTATTCTACCTTATTTTATATAAGGCGTCAAACGAACAAAAAGGGAGAGTTCTATGGGTCTGATCAGTCCTGCCCAGCTGCTTGTCTGGGTGATGCGCGGGCTTGCCATGCTGCTTGCCATTCCTGTGCACGAGTCCGCTCATGCCTGGGCAAGCGCCAAGCTGGGTGATCCCACCGCAAAAAATATGGGTCGGCTTTCGCTGAATCCCATGGCGCACTTCGATTTGTTGGGTGCAGTGTGTATGATTGTGGCCGGTATCGGCTGGGCCAAACCGGTTCCGGTGTATCCCCAGCGGTACAAAAACCCCAAGCTGGGTATGGCCCTCAGCGCGGCGGCCGGGCCGCTTTCCAATCTGGTGCTGGCGTATCTGTCTATGATGCTGTATAAGCTGGCATACTATTTCCTGCCGGCAGGCATGGCGGCGGAGCTGGTGCTCTACTTCCTTTATTATATGGTGGCAATCAATGTGTCGCTGGCGGTATTCAATCTGCTGCCGGTGCCTCCCTTCGATGGCAGCCGCATCCTGCTGCTGGTGCTGCCCCGGCATCTGTATTTCAAGGTGATGCAGTACGAGCGGCAGATCTTTATCGGCATGTTCCTTTTGCTGATGTTTGGCGTGTTTGATGTTCCCCTCTACTGGTTGAACAACGGCATGTGGGGTATTCTGAACAATGCCACCGCCTTCATCGACCGGGCGGTCTACATGGCTGCGGGTGTTGCGGTGTAAGGAGGGGAAAGTATGGAGACTTTGACCTTCCATCTGGAGGAATTCGACGGCCCGCTGGACGTGCTGCTCTATCTTGTGAGCAAAAACAAGATGAATATCTACGACATCCCCATTCTGGAGCTGATCGACCAGTACACCAGCCTGATCAACGGCCTGCAGGAAAACCGGATGGAGGTGGCCAGCGAGTTTATCGAGATGGCTGCCCGTCTGGTGCAGATGAAGAGCTTTCTGCTTCTGCCCCGCAGCGAGGAAGCGGAGCGGATGAAGGAAGAGCTCACCGGCCAGCTGATCGAATACAGCGCCTGCAAGGAGGTGGCCCGCCAGTTGGGCGAACAGGCTGCCTGCCATTGCAGCTTTGTGCGCCCGCCCATGGAGCTGGAGCAGGATAACACCTACCGCCTGACCCATGAAGCGACCCTTCTGGCCCAGGCCATGGAGCTGCTGTTGGGCAGAAGCCGGCGCCGCAAGGCCGCACCCAACCAGCAGAGCTTTGAGCCGCTGGTTACTGCGCCGTTTGTATCGGTGGCCAGCCGAGTGGTGCATGTGCTGCGCAGCATTGTTACAGGCCGGGTGGCAAGCCTGCGGGGGTTGTTCAATCGGGGCGGAAGCCGCAGCCAGACGGTGGCAACCTTTCTGGCGGTGCTGGAGCTGATCCGTGCGGGACGCATCGAGATCGACGATCAGGAAACCCTCACCGTGCGCCGGGGCCGGATGAAGAAACAGGAGAGTTGACAAAAGGCATGACACAGAAGGAAAAGGAATATAAGGCGGCTGTGGAGGCCATCCTGTTCGCCCATGGCGATGCCATCGGAGCGGACAAGATTGCCGAGGCGCTGGAGATCCCGAAGGATCAGACGGTGGCCATTCTGGAGCAGTTGCAAAAGGAATATGAAAAGGCGGACCGGGGCCTGTGCATCCTGCCCCTGGGCGACAAATGGCAGATGGCCACCAAAACCGCCGTGCAGGAACCGGTGAAGCGGGTGCTGGACAACCGGCGCAACACGCCACTTTCTCAGGCAGCGCTGGAGGTGCTGGCCATCATCGCCTACAATCAGCCGGTATCCCGCGGCTTTGTGGAGCAGGTGCGCGGCGTGGATTCCTCGTCGACCATCGCAAAGCTGATGGAAAAGGGGCTGGTGGAGGAAGCCGGACGGCTGGATCTGCCCGGCCGGCCCATCAGCCTGTGCACCACCGAGGTGTTTCTGCGCACCTTTGGTCTGGCTACACTGGAACAGCTGCCCCCGCTGCATGAGGGCGACGGCGTCCAGCTGGAGATGGCAGGCAGCACAGGCGAAGCGCAGGCCTGATTTATCTACACGCAACAACGGGTAAGGAGGCGAGCCGATGGCCGTTGTATGGCTGATTCTGAAGGGAATCGGTTGGATTCTGCTGGTGCTTCTGGCGCTGCTCATCGCCGCGCTTCTGGTTCCGGTGACCGCTGAGCTCTGCTATGAACAGGGCAAATTCACTGCCGCGCTGCGGGTGCTGGCGGTGAGGGTGCGGCTGTATCCCCGCCCGGAGAAACCGGAAAAGCCGAAAAAACAAAAGAAGCCCCGAAAGCCGAAACAGGAAAAAACCGGGCCGGTGCAACCAAAGCCGACGCAGGCGGCGGTTAAACCGGCGGAGGAAAAATTGGCAGCTCCGGCGGAAAAACCGGTGGAACCGGTAGCTTCTTCCGTGCAGGCGGAGCAGAAAACAGAGCCCGCACAAAAAGAGGGAACGCCTCAGCCCGCCGCCCGGCAGACCGGAAAAGTCGCCGCCCAGCCGCCGCAGCGCAAGGCGGACAAGACCCCGCCAAAGCAGGAAGCTCCGAAAAAAACGGAAAAAACCCTGCAGGAAACCGTAGACTGGGTGCTCACCTGGGTGCGCACCGGCGGCCAGATTCTGCGCCGCCTGCTGGAAGGCTTCAAGATCCACCATATCCGGATCTATCTGCCCGTGCACCGGGAAAACGCCGCATCCACCGCACTGGCTGTGGGCGCGGTGCACGCGGGCCTTGGCGCCAGCTTCGGTATGCTGCAGAACTTTCTGGATCTGCGCATGGAGCAGCTGGTCATCGAGCCGGATTACACCGGCGAACATCAGGGGCAGGAACATTTCTCTTGTAAAATCACGTCCCATCTGATTATAATGGTAATAACAGGAGTCTGGGCGCTGCTTCGCCTTCGCAAGGAGAAGCTGATCTGACGGCCGCCCGGCTCAGACAGAACCACAACGAAACACCCCGGCTTTGCAAGGCCGGTTGCATCACAGGAGGAAAACGACTATGGCTGAACGTCCGCTTGAGGGTATGATGAGCGTTACCCTGGACAAGATCCGCGAGATGGTTGGCTCCAACACCATCATCGGCGAACCCATCACACTGGAAGGCACCACCATTCTGCCGGTGTCCAAGGTCACCTTTGGCTTTGCGTCCGGCGGTTCCGACTTTGGCGCAAAGACCACCAAGGAGCTGTTCGGCGGCGGAAGCGGCGCGGGCGTGTCGGTCACCCCGGTGGCCTTCCTGGTCATCAAGGACGGCAACGTGCGCACCATCCAGCTGGCGGATCACAACAGCACGGTGGACCGGGCGCTGAACATGGTGCCTGAGCTGGTGGACAAGCTCACCGGCCTGCTGAACAAGGGCGAGGCCGCCGCGGCCGACCCGGCACAGAAACAGTAAACCAGGTCGGGCGGCATGATCAATCTGCCGCCCGCTTTTTCTGCAATCAACCAACAGAGAATATGAGGAACGGATTATGGCATTGGAACGAGTACAAAAGGTAATGGCCGAGCAGGGCATGTGCTCCCGCCGCGCAGCGGAGCAGATCATTCTGGAGGGCCGGGTGAAGGTGAACGGCCACCCGGTGAATCTGGGCGATAAGATGGATGTGAATCGCGATACCCTGAGCATCGACGGTCAGCGCATCCGACTGGAGAAAAAGCAGGAATATCACTACCTGATGCTGCACAAGCCCCGTGGCTTTGTGACCACCACCAGCGACGAGCGGGGCCGCAAGACCGTGATGGATCTGCTGGCCGATTACCCGGTGCGGGTATTCCCGGTGGGCCGTCTGGATAAGGACAGCGAGGGCCTGCTGCTGCTCACCAACGACGGCGGCTTCGCCAACCTGATGATGCACCCCTCCCATGGTGTGAGCAAGCTCTACCGGGTTACCGTGCGTCCCCGCGCAGACGAGAGCCAGGTCATTGCCCTGAGCAAGGGCGTTACTCTGGACGACGGCAGCGTGACCCAGCCTGCGGTGATCAACGTGGTGGTGGATGAGCCGGGCCGTACCGTGATGGAAATGACCATCAAGGAGGGCAAGAACCGGCAGATCCGCCGCATGTGCGAGGCAGTGGGCCTGGAAGTGATCCGCCTGCGCCGCAGCGCCATGGGCGCGGTGAAGCTGGGCATGCTTCAGCCCGGCCAGTACCGGGAGCTGACCAAGAGTGAGGTGGCCGCCCTGCGCGCCGCCGCTCAGAAGGGCAAGGCCCGCTCCCAGACCCAGCGTGCTCAGGAGGCTGCCGAGCAGCGCCGTGAGCACCAGAAAAAGCGCACCACCGCCCCCTCCCGGCCCAGCCGGCCCCGGCGCGGCTGATCGCACCCTGAATCCATTAAAAAAAGGCCCCCGGTCCGCCGCGTTCTGCGGCAGGCCGGGGGCCTTTGCTGTGCTTGCTGTTCTGTGGGGAGAAAAGAGGGTTATTCGCCGGAAACGGGCTGGCCTTTCAGCAGACCGCTGCAATCCCGGTAGCTGGTGTGCAGCATCTGCTCGGCCATCTCGCTGAGGGGCTGACCGTAGAATTCCTCGTAGACCTGCTTGATCTCCGGGTTTTCGTGGCTGGTGCGCAGCTCCATGGAGCCGTCCCGCCGGTAAAGGGCGGCGATGCGCTGTTTGCGGGTTTCGTCCGCATCCCGCATGATGTTCTTGGGCTGACCGCCGCCGCCGATGCAGCCGCCGGGGCAGGCCATGACCTCCACGAAATGGTACTGCCTGCCGCTTTCCTTCATGCGCTGCAGGAAGGCCCGGGCGTTGGCAGTGCCGTAAACCACCGCAACCTGAAGCGTCTGGTCGCCGATTGCCACCTGAGCCTCCCGCACGCCCTCGTACCCGCGAACCGGGGTCAGATTCAGCAGGCTCTGGGGGGCGCTTTCGCCGTTGATGTAGGCGTAGGCGGTGCGCAGGGCAGCCTCCATCACGCCGCCGGTGTTGCCGAAGATCACGCCCGCGCCGGAGGCCTGACCCATCAGGGAGTCGTAGGCGGAATCCTCCAGCGCGTTCCAGTCCACACCTTCGGCCTTTGCCCAGCGGGCCAGCTCCCGGGTGGTGATCACCTGATCGGTGTCCCGCAGGCCGGGAATGCCCAGATGATCCGCGGCGCCGTGCAGCTCTCCGCGGCGGATTTCAAACTTCTTGGCGGTGCAGGGGGTGAGGGCCACATGCACGATTTTTTCCGGATCCAGTCCCATCTTTTTTGCAAAATAGGTTTTTACCGTGGGGCCCTGCATGCCGATGGGGCTCTTTGCGGTGGACAGATGGGGCAGCAGCTCGGGGGCGTACATCTCGGCAAAGTGTACCCAGCCGGGGCAGCAGCTGGTGAACTGGGGCAGGGGGCGATCCTTTTCGGTGATGCGGCGGATCAGCTCGCTGGCCTCCTCCACAATGGTCAGGTCGGCGGCGAAGTTGGTGTCCAGCACATAGTCGGCCCCCAGTGCGCGCAGCAGCGCCACCATTTTGCCTTCCACAAAGGCGCCGGGCTCCATGCCGAATTCTTCGCCCAGCGCGGCGCGAACCGAGGGCGAGGTGCTGACCACCAGCACCCGGTCGGGGTCGGCGGCTGCCTGACGAACCTGGGGGCATTCATCCCGTTCCACAATGCTGTCTACCGGGCAAACGTTGGCGCACTGGCCGCAGTAGATGCAGATGGCGCGGTTGCCGGTTTCTTCCAGCGTGTAGCTGCCGTGCACCCCCATCAGGTTGGTACAGGCCTCCTTGCACATGCCACACCGGATGCAGGCATCTTCATGGCGCAGGATGCTGGGATTGTCCTCCTCAATGGGGACGCGGACGGATAAGGGCAGGTGGTTCAGTTTCCTCACATTCCTTTCTTTATAATAGGTTATGTATTCTTCCTTCCAAAATCCGGAAATAGCCGGGTCTTAATTATAGTAATAATTATTAATAATATCAACTGACAAAGCAAACAAAATGTTTTTCTTTGTTTTGGCAGGTTCGCACATAAGTGGACAGAAGGTGGCCCCGGACGCAAAAACAGCGCCCTTTTTGTTTGGAAAAGAGCGCCGCGGAAAAACAAAATTCAGTTTACAAGGCAGAACGGTGATGCAGGCGAAAGAAACACCATGCACACCGCCATGCACAAAGGCTGGTGTACCAGATAGACCGGCAGGCTTTTGCGGCCCAGCCAATCCAGCAGAGGAAGCCGCAGCCGGGCCATTTTTTTTACCTGCTCATTGGCGAACAGCAACGGCCGGGCGAAGTAGCCGGCCAGGAAGAGAAAATACCAGGGCAGAATGGAAAAATAGTCGCTGGAGGAAAAGCCCGCAAAGGGGAAGCCCAGCACCGTGAGCAGCCGGGAATGGTAAAGCGCGTCCGGCAGCTGCCAGAGCTGCAATGCGCCAAAGCCCAGCCAGCCCCGGTTTACCGGCCAGAACACCGCCAGCAGCACAAGGCTCACCGCAAGGCCGGCTACGGCCCATCGGCCCTGCAGCAGCCGGTCCACCGGGATGGTGAGCAATGTGGCACAGCCCAGAAAGGTGAGCACCCCGCACCACACCGCCTGCTCCGGAACGGCGACCAGAGTAACGGCGGTAATCAGTAGCCCGCAGCCGTTGAGCACAAGGCCACGGCGCAGTGCGTGCCGCCTGCCCCAGTGCCAGCACAGGCCACTGATGAAGATGAAGGAGCAGCAGATGCACCGCTCCCACACCCGAACCGGCCAGCGGGCAGGCCAAAGCGGGTCAAAGCCCCAGATCACATAGACATCAAATAAAAGGTGATACAGCACCATGTTGGCCAGTGCCAGGCCCCGCAGCCCGTCGATCAGATGCCAGCGTTCCCTCGTCTGCATGAAACCCCTCCCCCAAAAGTCGGAAAATCAACGCATCCATTGTAATATAAGGCGGCGGGCAAAACAAGGGCAGGAGGGTCAGGAATGATAAAAAACTTGCAATGAAGCGCCAAACCGAGTAGAATAATAGCATGTATATTTAAATGGGGAAATGTGTCTGCGGCCGGATCAGCAGCGCGCGCAGAGCCATGCCGGCCGCTTTCGGCGGCATCCCCGAACAATCCAAGGAGCGATCCAACAGGGAACGAGGTGCCTTTATCAATGGCTTTGAGCATGACCGGCTACGGCCGCGGCGAAGCGATCCTGAACGGGCGGGATATCACCGTCGAGATCAAAAGCGTAAACTCCCGTTATTTTGAGTATTCCTCCCGCATCCCCCGCAGCTGTGCCTTTCTGGACGACAAGCTGAAAAAGCTGCTCAGCGAAAGCATCAGCCGGGGCAAGGTGGAACTGAGCCTGCAGATGCAGAGCGTGGGCAGCCAGGATGTGGCGGTGGAGGTTGACCTGCCGCTGGCAAAAAGCTACGCCGACGCGCTGGCCAAGCTGGCCGATCAGCTGGGCGTGAAGAACGACGCCACCGCCGGGCTCATCGCCCGCTACCCGGATGTTCTGAGCGTGCGCCACGCGGATGTGGACGAGGAGCAGCTGTGGCAGGATGTGAGCACGGTCTGCCGCACCGCGCTGGAAAACTTCGTGGCTATGCGGGCGAAGGAGGGCGAAAAGCTGAAGGCGGACGTGATGAGCCGCCTGGCCACCATCGAGGCCAACGTGGGCAAGGTGGAGGAAGGCAGCGCCGAGCGGGTGCAGGCCTACACCCAGAAGCTGTACACCCGGCTGCAGACCATTCTGCAGGATCAGAACATCGACGAGGCCCGCATCCTCACCGAGGCCGCCATCTTCGGCGATAAAACCGCCGTGGATGAGGAAACGGTGCGCCTGCGCAGCCACATCGCCCAGTACCGTGAGATTCTGGAAAGCGACGGCCCGGTGGGCCGCAAGCTGGACTTTTTGACCCAGGAGCTGAACCGGGAGACCAACACCATCGGCTCCAAGTGCCAGGACATTGCCATCACCCGCATTGTGGTGGACACCAAGGCCGAGATCGAAAAGATCCGCGAGCAGATCCAGAACATCGAATAAGGAGAGCCAGAGCATGAAACTGATCAACATCGGCTTCGGCAACATGGTCAGCGCCAACCGGCTGATCGCCATCGTGAGCCCGGAGTCCGCGCCCATCAAGCGCATTGTGCAGGAAGCGCGGGACAAGGGCGCACTGATCGACGCCACCTACGGCCGCCGTACCCGTGCGGTGATCATCATGGATTCCGACCATGTGATCCTGTCCGCCGTGCAGCCGGAGACCGTGGCCAACCGCCTGAACGACAACGACGATGCCGACGATGAAATGGAGGACGAGCTGGACAATGAATAAAGAACGCCATCTGATCGTGATCTCCGGGCCTTCCGGCTCCGGTAAGGACACGGTGGTCAAGCGGCTGATGGAGCTGCACCCGGAGATCGAGGTTTCGGTTTCCGCCACCACTCGTGAGATCCGCCCCGGCGAAAAGGACGGGGTGAACTATGTTTACCTGACCCGTGAGGAGTTCGAGCACCGCATTCAGGCGGGCGAAATTCTGGAGTATGCCGAATACTGCGGCAACTACTACGGCACCCCCAAGTCCGAGGTGGATAAGCGCATCAACAACGGCACCACCGTGATTCTGGTCATCGAGGTGATCGGCGCGGGCAACGTGAAGCGCATCTATCCCGGCGCGGTGACCATCTTTGTGCGGCCGCCGAGCTATGGCGAGCTGGAAGAGCGGCTGCGCGGCCGCGGCACCGAGAGCGAGGAGGACATCAAGAAGCGTCTGGCCCGCGCGGTGGAGGAGATGGAGTACGCGGTGGATTACAACGAGGTTGTGATCAACGACACCGTGGACGAGTGCGCCGAGGAAATCTACGGCCTGATTCAGAAGTATCAGCAGGAAGAAGAGTGACCCGCCCCCGGCGGGCGGAAGGGAGCGCGGCACGGTGCTGCAAACAGTCCAGGTGGCAGTAAGCGGCGCCACGTTTCATTTTGACAAGCTCTATACCTATCTTGTGCCCCCCACACTGGCCCATCCGGTGGTTCCGGGGGGCATGGTGCTGGTGCCCTTTGGCCGGGGCAATAAGCCCCGCATGGGCGTGGTGCTGGCCACCGGCCAGCAGGAGGAAGCCGGCCGCTGCAAGGAACTGTTCGATGCAGCGCCGGAAAACGCCCGCCTCACCGACGAGCTGCTGGGTCTGGTGCGCTTTTTGAAGGAGCGCACCTTCTGCACCTGGTACGAGGCGGTGAAGGCCATCATCCCCTATGGGGCACAATATAAACCGGTGGAAACCGAGAATGGCCCCCGGCTGCAAAAGCAGCTGGTGCGCCACACCGAACCGGAATATTCCCTCGTGGGCACTCTGCCCGAAAAACCAAAGCCCACCGCCAAGCAGCAGGCAGCGGTGGCGGCGCTGCAAAACGGCCCGTTACCCCAGAGCGCGCTGGCCCAGCTGGGCCTGAGCCGTGCGGTGCTGGATAACCTGTGCGAAAAGGGTGTGCTGGAAAAACGGCAGGTGGACAAGGTTCTGGACCTGTTCAGCCATATCCCGCAGACAAACGACCCGATCGTCCTCAGCGAGGAGCAGCAGCAGGTGTACGACGGCCTGTGCGCCCAGATGGACGAAAAAAAGCCCAGCGCCGCCCTGCTTTACGGGGTGACTGCCAGCGGCAAAACGCTGGTGTTTCTGAAGCTGATCCAGCACACGCTGGAACTGGGCAAAACCGCTCTGGTGCTGGTGCCGGAGATCAGCCTGACCCCCCAGATGATCCGCCGCCTGAAGCAGACCTTCGGCGGGCGGGTGGCAGTGCAGCATTCGGCGCTCAACCACACCGAGCGGCTTCTGCAGTGGCAGATGATCCAGTCCGGCGGGGCCGACATTGTGGTGGGCACCCGCAGCGCGGTGTTCGCGCCGCTGAAAAACATCGGCCTGATCGTGCTGGACGAGGAGCAGGAGCACACCTACCGGTCGGAAAGCGCACCCCGCTTTGACGCCCGGGAGGTGGCCAAGCGCCGGGCCGTGGATCACGGCGCGCTGGTGCTGTTTGCATCGGCCACCCCCAGTGTGGAGAGCTATCAGGCCGCGCTGGAGGGGCGCTATACCCTGTATAAACTCACCCGGCGCTATGCGGGCCAGCCGCTGCCCGCGGTGGAAATGGTGGATATGCGGGCTGAGCTGGCCGCCGGCAACTCCGGCAGCATCAGCACTGAGCTGGACGGGCGCATCCGCCAGACACTGGCCCGGGGCGAGCAGGCGATTCTGCTGCTCAACCGACGGGGCTACAAGACCGTGGGCATGTGCTCCGGCTGCGGGCAGGTGATCAAATGCTCCAGCTGCAGCGTTCCCATGGTGTATCATAAATCGGAAAACAAGCTGCTTTGCCACTATTGCGGCAAGGCGATTTCGCCGGTGCCCACCGTCTGCCCGGAATGCGGCGGAAAGGTGCGCTATACCGGTTTTGGCACCCAGCGGGTGGAGGAGGAGCTGGCGGAGCTGTTCCCGAACGCCCGGGTGCTGCGCATGGATCAGGACTCCACCAGCCAGAAAAACGCCCACGAAAACATGCTGGCTGCCTTCGCCCGGGGCGAATACGACATCATGCTGGGCACCCAGATGGTGGCCAAGGGCCTTGATTTTGAAAAGGTGACGCTGGTGGGCGTGCTGGGCATCGACTCGCTGCTCTTTTCGCAAGGGTTCCGGGCGGTGGAGAACGTGTTCTCGCTGGTGACCCAGGTGATCGGCCGCTCCGGCCGGGCCGGGGCCGCAGGCCGGGCGCTGATCCAGACCATGGACCCGGAGAATTCCACCCTGAATCTGGCGGCGGCCCAGAACTACGAGGCGTTTTTCGATCAGGAGATCATGTTCCGCAAGATCTGCCTGTATCCGCCTTTTTGCAGCGTCTGCATTGCCGCCTTCAGCGGCGCGGACGAAAACCGCACCATGCAGGCGGCCGCCCGCTTTGCCCGGCTGCTGGGCATCGAGGCAAGCGCCCATCCGGGCATGCCGCTGCGGATTTTAGGCCCCGCACCCATGAACATCGTCATGGTCAAGGACCGCTATCGCTACAAGCTCACCATCAAATGCCGCAACGACCGGGCCTTCCGTCAGGTGCTGGGCAGGGTGCTGGCGGCTTACAGCGACGAGGGCCTGCCGTCCAAAGCGTCGGTGACGCTGGACTTCAATTCCGACGGCGACTGACCCATCGGGCACATTTCATAAACCAATCTCGCCGGCCATTCCCGCCGGCTCATTTTAAGGAGGATAAACTACTATGGCTCTGCGTACCATCGTGCAGGACGGCGATCCCATTCTGAAAAAGGTCTGCCGCCCCGTGACCAATTTTGACGACCGTCTGGCAACCCTGCTGGACGACATGAAGGAAACCCTGATCGACGCGGGCGGTCTGGGTCTGGCCGGCCCCCAGGTGGGCGTGATGCGCCGCCTGTTCATCGCTCTGGATGAGCGCGACCTGCCGGAGGATGGCACCATGCCCGAGGGCTACGAGCCCAAGTTCATCGAGTGCATCAACCCGGAGATTCTGGAGGAGTCTGAGGATGAGGTGACCCTGTACGAGGGCTGCCTGTCCTTCCCGGGCCACAACGGCGCCATCAGCCGCCCCCGCAAGGTGAAAATCCGCGCTCAGGATCGCCACGGCGAAACCTTTGAAATGGAAGCCGAGGAGATGCTGGCTCGCTGCTTCTGCCACGAGACCAACCATCTGGACGGCATCACCATCATGGATCTGGCCGATCATTTCTATGAGGACGATTACCCGGACGAGATCGAAGAGGACGAGGAATAATGCGCATTCTGTTTATGGGCACGCCGGACATTGCCGCCGCCAGCCTGGCTGCCGTTCTGGAAGCGGGGCATGAGGTGTGCGGCGTGTTCACCCGCGAGGATAAGCCGGTGGGACGCAAGCAGATTCTCACCGCCCCGCCGGTAAAGCAGCTGGCGCTGGAGCATAATCTGCCGGTTTACCAGCCCAAGACCCTGCGCACCGAAGAGGTGCAGCAGCAGATCCGGGAGCTGGCCCCCGAGCTGATCGTGGTGGTGGCCTACGGCCGTATTCTGCCGCCGGAGGTGCTGTGCGTGCCGCCCAAGGGCTGCATCAATCTGCACGTTTCGCTGCTGCCCAAGTACCGGGGCGCCGCACCGGTGCAGTGGTCGGTGATCAACGGCGATAAGGAGACCGGCGTCTCCATCATGTATCTGGACGAGGGCCTGGACACCGGCGACATCCTGAACGTCGCCCCGGTGACCATCGGCCCCGAGGAGACCAGTGGCGAGCTGTTCGAGCGGATCACCGCGCAGGGCGCAAAAACGCTGGTGGAGACCATTGCCTCCATCGCCGCGGGCACTGCCGTGCGCACCCCGCAGGATCACAGCAAGGCCACGCTGGCCCCGCCCCTGACCAAGGAGATGGCCCGCTTTGCCTTTGATCAGCCTGCTCAGAAGCTGCACGATCTGGTGCGGGGCATGAATCCCTGGCCGGTGGCCTACTTCGAGCAGGAGGGCAAAAAGATCAAGGTGCGCAAAAGCCATGTGGCCGCCGGAAGCGGCGCGCCGGGCACCGTACTGAGCATCAAACCCCTCACCATCGCCTGCGCCGAGGGCGCGCTGGAGCTGGATGAGGTGGTGCCGGAGGGCTCCAAGCCCATGGCGGGCTCCGCCTGGGCGGCGGGCCGCCGCCTGAAAGCGGGCGACCGGCTGTAATTTTACCATTGGAGGAACACGTTTATGGATAAAGCCCGCCGCATCGCGGTTCAGGCACTGGTTCGCCAGGAGGAGAGCGGCTTTGCCAATCTGGTACTGAACGCAGTTCTGGAGCATCAGGATCTGAACGGCCGGGATCGGGCCTTTGTGAGCGCCCTGTTCTACGGCGTCACCGAGCGGCTGCTCACGCTGGACTGGGCGCTGGCGAACTGTCTGAGCCGCCCGCTGAGCAAGCTGGATCCCCAGGTGCGGGCCATTCTGCGCAGCGGCCTGTATCAGGCCCGTTACATGCAGGTGCCCCGTGCGGTGGCGGTGAACGAGTCGGTGAGCCTGTGCCGGGCGCTGAAAAAATCCAGCGCCGCCGGCCTTGTGAACGCGGTGCTGCGCAAGGCCGTTGCACAGGATCCGGCCGCGGCCACCTTCAAAACCGAGGCCGAGCGGCTGAGCATCCAGTATTCCGTGGGCCTGCCGGTGGTAAAGCTGCTGCAAAAGAATTACCCGGAAGAATGCGAGCAGATTTTGCAGGCATTCTTTGAAGCGCCCCGGGTGGCCCTGCGGTGCAACCCGCTGAAAACCACCCCCGCCCAGCTGACCGGATTGCTGGAAGCGGAAGGGGTGGAGGTGGAGCCCGGCTGGCTGGCGAACACGCTGCTGGCGAAATTCACCGGCAGCCCGGCGGCCACCGAAGCCTTTCAGAAAGGGCTTTACCATGTGCAGGGGCAGGCCTCCCAGCTGGCGGCATACAGTCTGCAGGCCAGACCCGGCGAAAAGGTGCTGGATCTGTGCGCCGCGCCGGGTGGCAAAACCCTGACCATCGGTCAGGATATGGAGAACACCGGCACCCTCATCAGCTGCGACGCGGTGGAAAGCCGCCTGCCGCTGATCGAAAAGGCCGCCGCCCGTGCGGGCCTGACTAATGTGAAGGTGCTGCACAATGATGCCTCCGTCTACCGGGAAGAATTTGCCGGGGCGGATCGGGTTTTATGTGACGTACCCTGTTCCGGCCTTGGCATCATCGCCAAAAAGCCGGACATCCGCTACAAAACCATGGACGGTGTGGAGCAGCTGCACGGGCTGCAGGCGAAGATTCTGGCCGCCGCCGCTCGTTATGTGAAGCAGGGAGGCCGCATCGTGTATTCCACCTGCACCATCGACCCGCGGGAGAACCAGAACATCGTGCGGGCCTTTTTGGAGCAAAACGCTGATTTCCGGCTGGTTTCGCCCCCCTTCGTGCCCGAAGGCGCACGGGTGGAGGACGGCATGCTGACCCTGTTGCCGGGCAAGGCCGGGCCGGACGGATTTTTCATTGCCATTATGGAGAAGTTGTGAACCATGCAGAAAACCTGTATTTCATCCTACACCCTTGAGCAGCTGGCCGAGCAGCTGAAAGCCATGGGCCAGCCCGCCTTCCGGGCGAAACAGATCTTTCACTGGCTGCACCAGAAGCTGGTCACCGAGTTTTCGGCCATGACCGACCAGCCCAAGGCGCTGCTGGCCAAGCTGGAAGAGGAGTACTACATCGCGGCTCCCATCATCCAGCGGCGGCAGCAGTCCAGGGACGGCACGGTGAAATATCTTTTCCGTCTGGCGGACGGCAACTGCATCGAGACGGTGGTAATGCGCTATAATTATGGTAACACCGTGTGTGTGTCCACCCAGGTGGGCTGCCGCATGGGCTGCCGGTTCTGTGCCTCCACCCAGGCAGGCCGGGTGCGCAACCTGGAAGCCGGGGAGATCGCGGCGGAAATCTACGCCGCCCAGAAGGACATCGGCGAGCGCATTTCCCACATTGTGCTCATGGGCATCGGTGAACCGCTGGACAACTTCGACAACGTGATGGATTTTCTCACCATCATCTCCAGCCCCGAGGGTGTGAACATCGGCATGCGAAATATCAGCCTGTCCACCTGCGGCATTGTGCCTCAGATCGACAGGCTGGCGGAAAAGAAGCTGCAGCTCACTCTTTCCATCTCGCTGCATGCGCCCAACAACGCCATGCGCAGCCAGATGATGCCGGTGAATGACGCATACCCGGTGGAAGAACTGATCGCCGCCTGCCGCCGCTACCAGAAGGTTACCGGCCGGCGCATCAGCTTTGAATATTCCATGGTGCGGGGCGTGAACGACAGCCCCGCCACCGCAAAGGAGCTGGCAAAGCTCATCCGGGGAATGGGGGCTCATGTGAACCTGATTCCCATCAATCCGGTGGACGGCAGCCCCTATTCCGCCACCGATGCGGAGAATGTGAAGCGCTTCCAGAATATGCTCACCGAGCTGGGGGTGAACGCCACCGTGCGCCGCCGTCTGGGCAGCGACATCAGCGCTGCCTGCGGCCAGCTGCGGCGGGAGGCAGCAAAGGAGGAACAGCCATGAAACTGGCCGGCAAAACCGATATCGGCAGCTGCCGCAGTGAAAATCAGGACAATTACCGGGCCGCCCGCCTGCCGGACGACACCGTCTGGGCCGTTGTGTGCGATGGTATGGGCGGTGCGGCATCGGGTCAGCTGGCGGCACAGATCGCCACCGATACCATGGAGTCCTGCTTTGAAAGCGGGCTGAAAAACCTGCCCAAGGGGCAGGAGCGGGCCTTCCTGATGCACTGCGTCACCCAGGCCAACCGGGCCATCTACGATCAGGCTCAGGCGCATCCGGAAAACAAGGGCATGGGCACCACCGCCGTGTGCTGCCTGGTGCGGCACGACACCCTGCATGTGGCCCATGTGGGCGACTCCCGGGCCTATCTCTGCCGGGAGGGCCAGATCAGCCAGCTCACCCGGGATCATTCCATGGTGCAGGAGCTGGTGGAAGCGGGGCGGCTGACCACCGAGGAGGCCGAGAACTATCCCCACAAAAACCTCATTACCAAAGCGCTCGGAGTGGAGCCGGGGGTTCGGGCTGATTATTCCAGCATGCCCGCCCAGCCCGGCGACGTGATCCTCATGTGCAGCGACGGGCTTTCCGGCGTAGTGCCGGACGGCCAGCTGCTTGCCATCATCCAGCACAATCCGTTTTTCACGGTGCCGCGGCGGCTGGTGGAGCAGGCGCTCCAGGCAGGCGGGCAGGATAACATCACCGCCCTGCTGATCGAGGTAGAGCAAACGGAGGACTGAGATGGATCAACTGATAGGCAAAAAGCTGGACGGCCGCTACCTGCTGGAAGAGCTGGTGGGCGTGGGCGGCATGGCCAATGTGTATAAGGGTGTGGACCTGAAAAACCAGCGCGTGGTTGCGGTGAAGGTCCTGCGGGAGGAATTCCTGGAAAATCCGGAGCTGGTCTACCGGTTTAAAAATGAGTCCAAGGCCATCTCCATTCTGGACCATCCGGGCATCGTGAAGGTGTTCGATGTGTCGGTCACCGACAAGCTCCAGTACATCGTGATGGAATACATCGACGGCATTACTCTGAAGGAGTACATGACCCGCCGGGGCGAACCCCTCACCTGGAAAGAGGTGGTGCATTTCACCGAGCAGATTCTGGATGCACTGGATCACGCCCACCGGAAGGGTGTGGTTCACCGGGACATCAAGCCCCAGAACATCATGCTGCTGGCGGATGGCAAGGTCAAAATCATGGACTTTGGCATCGCCCGCTTCTCCCGCGCCGAGAGCCAGATGGTGAGCAACAAGGCCATCGGTTCGGTGCATTACATCAGCCCCGAGCAGGCGAAGGGCGACGTGACCGACGCCAAGGCAGATATTTATTCCGTGGGCATTATGCTGTACGAGATGCTGTCCGGCAAGCTGCCCTTTGAATCGGACGATGCGGTCTCGGTGGCCATCAAGCAGATTTCAGACAAGGCTGTCCCTCTGGGGCAGATCGCACCGGATGTGCCGCAGGCATTGCAGGACATCACCGCCCGGGCCATGGCGAAGGACCCGAACCGGCGATATCCCAGCGCCCGCGCCATGCTGGAGGACATTGAGGAATTCAAACGCAACCCCAGCATCCGGTTTGAGTATGAGTATTTAACAGAGGATTCGCCGTCGAGGTATATTGACAAGGTGGTTAAACAAAGCAGATCCGGCTCCGGTCAGAACGATCCGCGGCGCACTGGTCAGCGCACTGGGCGCACCGGCAGCCAGCAGGCTTCCCGCAGCGGTCAGGGCCATACCACAGGTACCCGCAGCCGGAAAAAGAAGAAAAAACGCATCGGCCTGCTGCCGGTGCTGGCGGGCATGGCCACGGCCTTCGCCCTGGGCTCCGCCATTCTGTGCTTTATGATCTTTGCAAATTCCACCAACCCCCTGTTCAGCAGCAAGGAGGACGTGGAATTGCCGGACTTCACCGGTATGAACTGGGAGGAAGTGAAGGCCCAGTACAGCGATACCCTCAGCCTGACCGCGGAAATGGTGAACAGCAGTGAGACCGAGGAAGGCATCATCATCAGCCAGTCGCCCCGTGGGCCCCGTACCGTGAAGGAGGGCCAGAAGGTCACCCTGAAGGTGAGCATCGGCACATTGTATGTGAATATCCCGTCGGTGAACGGCTGGACTGCATCCGAAGCGGAGGAGGCTCTGAAGAACGAGGGCCTGCAGGTACGCCGGGTGAATGAGGCGGACGACACCGTACCGGAGGGCAGCGTAATCCGCACCGATCCCGCCAACGGCGAACAGGTGGCCAGCGGTTCCACCGTGACCATGTATGTGAGCCAGAAGAAGGTGGATCTGGAGCGTTCGGTGCCCCAGCTGATCGGTCTGACCGAGGCGGACGCCCAGAAGGCTCTGACCGCCAGCAACCTGCGCACCGGTACCCGTACCGAGGCTTACAGCAGCGAGTATGAGGCGGGCCGTGTAATTGACCAGACCTACGAGTCGGGCACTTTGGTACGCATCAATACCACGGTGGGCTACACCGTGTCGCTGGGGCCGGAGCCCACCCCGGAACCGACCCCGGAACCCACACCGGAGCCTACTCCGGAACCTACGCCCAGTCCCACCCCCAGTGCGACACAGCCGCCGGTGGTGGTTACTCCGGATCAGGGCAATTCGGATACCATGCAGAATCAAGAGGACGATTGATTCTGACTGAAATCACACGTCGTTCGGGCCGGGCCGTGGCATCTGCGGCCCGGCCTTTTGAACTGGTACAATCAAGGGAATGCAGGGAAAGGAACGCATTACTATGCCGGAAGGATACATCAAAAAAGGAATCGGCGGGTTTTACTATGTGCAGTGCGGCGATGAGCTGCTGGAATGCAAGGCCAAGGGCATCTTCCGCAAACGGGGCATTACCCCGGTGGCGGGCGACCGGGTCACGGTGGAGGTGGAGAACGGCGGCAATGTGATTGCCGAGATTGCGCCCCGCCGGAATGTGTTCGTGCGGCCGCCCATTGCCAATCTGGATGTGCTGTTCATTGTGGCCAGCACCACCCAGCCGGTGCCCAGCACGCTGGTGCTGGACAAGCTCACTGCCATCGCGGTGGACAAGGAGGTTCAGCCGGTGCTGGTGTTTACCAAGGGTGACCTGGCCAGCACCGAAAAGCTGACCGAAGCCTATGCGCTGTCCACCCTGCCGGTGGTGGTGATTGACCATGCCACCGGCGGCGGTCTGGAGGAGATCAAAGCCATGATCCGGGGCAAGCTCTGCGCGTTCTGCGGCAACTCCGGCGTGGGGAAGAGCACTCTGCTCAACGCCCTGCTGCCCGATCTTGCCCAGCAGACCGGCTCCATCAGCCAGAAGCTGGGCCGCGGCCGCCACACCACCCGCGAGGTGGAAATCTTCGAGGCCTTCGGCGGTTATGTGGCCGATACCCCGGGCTTTGCCAGCCTGGATACCGGCAAAGCCTGCTACATTCCCAAAGAGAATCTGCAATACGCTTTTCCGGAATTTGCGCCCTATGTGCACGAATGTAAGTTCACCGGCTGTGCTCACCGGGCCGAAAAGGGCTGTGCGGTGTTGGAAGCCCTGAAGGAGGGCAAAATCAGCCAGAGCCGATACGACAGCTACGCCGCCATGTACGACGAAGTGAAGGACATCAAGGACTGGGAGCTGCGCTGACCGCTTCTCTGATAAACAAAAAATGCCCCGCGTGTGCCGGAAACGGCATGCGCGGGGCATTTTGATGGGGAGAAAGAGGATGGGTTGAATTTATGCCGCAGAGGAGGTTTTGCCCCGGCGGAACAGCAGACGGAACAAAAACCGAACCAGCGGCCCGCAGAAAAAGATCTGCCAGAAAAACGCCATGGGGAAATTGCAGGCAACGGTCTGCAGCCAGCAGGGTACAAACTCCCAACCCGGCCGCTTGAAAATGACCGTGGCCCAGAAGCTCATGATGGGGCACATGAACGCCACCGTGATGCTGGCACGGGCCAGAATCACAAAAATTGGCCGGTCCACCGCCGGATCCACCAGACGGAAGGCGATGCGCGGAGCGAACCGGTCCACAAAGCAGAAGCCCATCACAAAGCAGATGGGAAAGATGATCAGCGTTTCCGGCAGTGCGGCCAGAATCCCCGCATTGGTCAGCCCGCCCATGCGCAGGCCGGTGTTATAAAGCTCCATGGCCAGCACCATGAACAGGGTCATCAGCAGGCCATACACCAGTTCTTCCAGTTTTGTCTTTGGCATGATAGAAAACACTCCTTCTTAAAATAAGAAAACGGCCCAGTCCATCGGATGAATAGACTACGCCGTAACGACTTATTTCTATTGTGCCAGACTCATGGCAGTTTTCTGTTTGAATGTATTATACCACTGTTTTTTCCAAAAGGCAAAGGGCGGTTTGCATCCCGGGCGGCAGTGTGGTACAATCAGGCGTAAGCTCTGCCGTCCAAAGGGGGGCGCGGAAAGGAGAATCGTATGCAGCAAACACGATGCGTGATCGTGTCGGCCGCGCCACTGGCAGCCTCCATGAAGGAGCTGCTGCGGCCCGGCGACTATCTGATCGCCTGCGATGGCGGCTACCAGAGTACCCGGAAGATTCTGGGGCGGGAACCGGATGTGATTCTGGGGGATTTCGACAGTGCACCTGAGCCGGAAGGAACCGGCGCTGTGGTGCTGCCCCGGGTCAAGGACGACACCGACACCCACTACGCCGCAAAGCTGGCGGTGGAAAAGAGCTTTTCGCAGGTTTTGCTGCTGGGAGCGCTGGGCGGTCACCGGCTGGAGCATACGCTGGCCAACATCGGTACCGGCCTCTGGCTGGAAAAGCAGGGCGTGCAGGTAACGCTGGCCGATGAGGACAGCCTGCTCTGCTACCTGATGCCCGGCGGGCGTCTGGAGCTGCCCTACGAGCCGGAGGAATATTTCTCGGTGCTGCCGCTGGAGGGCAGGGCCGAGGGCGTGTGCGAGCGGGGCGCCAAATACACGCTGGAGGACGCTACCCTTACCACGGTGGATTTCCCGCTGGGGGTAAGCAACGAGACCCTGCCCGGCGGAGCCGTTATCACGGTGCGGGAGGGTGCTTTGCTGGTGATTCGCACCAGAAAGGATCATCAGCTGGGCCAATGATGCACAAATCCCGGGGCGGATGGATATACTGAAGCAAAACCATCAGTCACAAGGGAGGGAAACGGCAATGCAAGTGATCGTGGTCAAAAGCCCCAAATGCCTGGCAGGAGTGCTGCGGGCGCTGTTCAAAATCAAGAAGGAAAACGGAACCTGACCTCATTGAAGAAGGGCCCGCTGCCTGTGTGTTTGCAGGCGGCGGGCCCTTTTTGCCTGCAAAAAGGGGTATGGCTTGCCCACAGCGCGCATATACATGGGACTAGAAACGCGCGAAAGGGGCGAAAAAATGGAATTGAAGGTATTCAGGGATTCGCTGTCCGCCATGGGGAGCCTGTGTGAAACCAAGGCAGAGCTTCCGGTGGAGGCGGAGATCCTTATTCCGGATTATCTGCCGCAGGTGTTCAAGATCATAAAATGCTTCGTCTACCTGGTGCCGCTGCAAAAACAGATCACGGCCGGCCGCCTGACCGTGGACGGCTACCTGCGGTGTGTGGTGTATTATCAGGCCGAGGAGGATCAGAGCCTGTGCCAGACCGAACAGAAGCTGCCCTTCACCCGGGCCATGGACCTGCCGGAGGGGGATTATTCCGGTTACAGCGTTCAGGTGGGCGGGCAGCTGGAATATCTGAACTGCCGGGCGGTGAACCAGCGCCGGGTGGATCTGCGGGGGGCCTATGCCCTCAGTGCCCGGGTGGCCTGCCGAACCGATCAGGAGGTGATCACGGCTCTGGCAGACTGCGGCATCGAGCAGCGGATGGAATCGATGGAGGGGGTCAAGTGTTTGGCCAGCCTGGATAAGATGATCACCGCGGAGGAACAGCTGCAGTTTGCCCAGCCGCCCCAGGCCATTCTGGATGTGGCCGGCGTGGGCCAGGTGGAGGAGGTGAAACTGATTTCCGGCAAGGCGGTGGTGAAGGGCGCCATTCAGGTGAGCCTTTTGTACCGCACCGGCCCCGGCTATCAGATGGAGCAGACCCAGCAGCGGGTACCCTTCAATCAGATTCTGGATCTGGAGGGCGTGCCGGAGGACAGCGAGTGCTTTGCATCCGCCGAGCTCACCGGCTGCACCGTGATGGCTGCGGCGCAGGAGGGCGGCCACACCATCACCGCCACCGCGGCGCTGCATCTGCGGGTATGGCGTAAAAATGAGTGCTATCTGGTCAGTGACGCCTTCTCCACCCGGTTCGAAACCCAGGTGAGCAGTCAGCGCATCCTCACCGAGCAGCTGTTCCAGACCCTCGCGCAGGAATGCGAGGCCCAGACCGGCGGCGCGCTGCCGGACGAGGAGGCCCAGATCATCCATTGCTTTGTGCTGCCCGGTCTACCGGAGCTCACAGCTGTGGGGCAGGGGGTACAGCTGACCGGCCGGGCCAGCGCCCATGTGTTCTGCATGAACTCGCTGGGCGAGATCGACTGCTACGACAAGAGCTTTGAATACACCCTTAATCCGCCCTGGCCGGGCAGCCCGGAGGAATATCGCTGCGAGTGCTGGCCCACCGTTACCGACATCGACGTGCGTAAAAACGGGGCCGAGATGACCCTGAGCGCCCGCATTCGGCTGGATGGCCTTGTGTTCAAGCGCAGCTGGCAGACCGCGCTGGAGCAGGTGGAGTGCGGCGAAGCACTGGAGCAGCCGGAGCCGGACATTGCCCTGCGTATCTACTACGCGGCTCCCGGTGAGGACGTATTCGAGATCGCCAAGCGGTACCATGTGTCGCCGGCGGCCATGCTGAAAAGCAACCAGCTGGAGGACACCCGCATCACCCAGGCGACCCGGCTGCTGGTACCGGCCAGTATGTGAAAGGAGGGGAGGAATCCAATGGAAACCCAGGGCGTATACAAGGACATCGCGGCCCGCACCGGCGGCGATATTTACATTGGCGTGGTGGGGCCGGTGCGCACCGGCAAAAGTACCTTCATCAAAAAATTCATGGAGGAGCTGGTGCTGCCCCAGCTTACCAGCCCGGCGGTGAAGAACCGGGCGAGGGACGAACTGCCCCAGTCCGCCGCGGGGCGCACCATCATGACCACCGAGCCGAAATTCATTCCGGAGACCGCCGTCACCATCGAGCTGGAGGGCGGCGGCAGCTTCAAGACCCGGCTCATCGACTGTGTGGGCTATATGGTAGAAGGAGCCATGGGCCACGAGGAGGACGAAAAGCCCCGCATGGTGAAAAGCCCCTGGTTTGAGGAGGAGATTCCCTTCGACCAGGCGGCCCAGACCGGCACCCGCAAGGTGATCCGGGAGCATTCCACCATCGGGCTGGTCATTACCACCGACGGCTCCATCAGCGACATTCCCCGGGAAAAATACCGGGCGGCGGAGACCCGGGTCATTGCCGAGCTGGATGAAATCAACAAACCCTTTGTGATTCTGCTCAACTGCGTGGATCCCCATAAGCCGGATGTGTACCAGCTGGCCCAGCAGATGGAGCAGGAATACGGCCATACGGTGATTCCGGTCAGCTGCCTGGATCTGGACCGGCCTGCCATCGGCAAGATTCTGCAAAGCGTCCTCTATGAGTTTGAGGTGAAGGAGATCGCCTTCGCCATGCCCAAATGGATCACCATGCTGGAGCCGGATCACTGGCTGCAGCAGCAGGTCTACGCGGCGGCCCGGGAATATGCGGATTCGGTGGCCCAGATGAAGGATGTGGCCTGCCGGGAGGATCCGGTGCAGTGCGAGGCACTGAAGGCCTCCCGCATCCGCTCGCTGGAGCTGGCCACCGGCCGGGTGGTGCTGGAATTGGAGCTGCGGCCGGAGATTTTCTATCAGGTTCTGGGCGAGACCACCGGTCTGGAAATCTGCGACGAAGCCAGCCTGATGCCCTGTATCATCGGGTTGGCCCGTGCCAAGCGGGAGTACGAGAAGATTCGCAGCGCGCTGGAGCAGGTGGAGGCCACCGGCTATGGCATCGTGATGCCCACCATCAGCGAGCTGCGGCTGGAGGAACCGGAGATTGTGCATCAGGGCGGCCGCTATGGGGTGCGGCTGCGGGCCAGCGCGCCGTCCATTCATCTGCTGAAGGCTACCATCAACACCGAGATTTCGCCCATTGTGGGCTCGGAAAAGCAGTCGGAGGAGCTGGTAGTCAGCCTGCTGCACGATTTTGAACAGGATCCGCTGAAGATCTGGCAGTCCAATATTTTTGGCAAGAGCCTGCATGAGCTGGTAAACGAGGGGCTGCAGAACAAGCTGCTGCACATGCCGCAGGAGGCCCGTGCCCGCCTGCAGGAGACGCTGGAACGGGTGATCAATGAGGGCTGCACCGGTCTGATCTGTATTATTCTGTAACAAAAAAGAGATTCTGAAAAAAGCCGCCGTATCGGCAGAATACGGCGGCTTTTTTGTGTGAAAATGGTGCAAACTAACCCCAATGAGGTGAACCGGACGCAAAAACATTGATTCTTTGGTGAAAATAGTGTAAAATTACAAGAAAACACAAGGGATAACACTGCACCATTTACGCTGCATTGCGAAGGCGGCGTAGCTGCGCCGAATATGTCGGCGCTTTCCAAGCGGGAAAAGGCGGGGTTATCCGGAACAATGGGGCATGGTGTCCTGTGGATCGCCGGCAGGGCACTATTTGTCGTGCCCGGGGTCCGGCTGAAAACAAAAACAAAGTTTGGTGATAGAATTTGTCAATGAAGATCGGTGCGATCCTGAGCAGATTCCGCAAGCAGATTCTGATGCTGTTCGACGTCTGCGCCCTTACGGTCTGCTATCTGGCGCCCTGGGTGCTGATCAGCGGACGTGCGCCCTACGCACAGTATTCCAGCCTGCTGGTGGCCAGCTGTTTTCTGTTCGTCAGCTGCTTCGAGATCGTCTACGGCCTGATGGGTATGTACGACAGTCTGTGGCGTTACGCCGAAGTGGTAGAGTTCTTCCGGTTATGTACCGGCTCGGCCATTGCAATTTTTCTGTTTGTGGCCAGCTCCATGCTCATCTTCCAGGGAACAGGCAGTCAGGTGCCCACTTCGGTCTACTTCCTCAGCGCCATGTTCTCGGCGGGTGTGACCATGTATTCCCGCCTGGTGTACCGGATGTACCGGAACGTGAAGCTGGGCAAAAAGGGTGGCCAGAAAGCCCGCCGTACCCTGCTGATCGGTGCGGGCGATGCGGCCAGCACCCTTCTGCATGAACAGTTCAAAAAGCCCAGCCCGGATATGAACATCATCTGCTGTGTGGACGATGCGCCGGAAAAGCAGGGCCGCTACATCATGGGCATCCAGATCATGGGCACCACTGAGGACATCCCCGAGATTGTGGAGCAGTGTGAGATCGAGAGCATTCTGCTGGCCATTCCCACCATGGACGAGGAAAACAAGCGGCGGGTGCTGTCCATCTGCAACAAGACCAAGTGCAACATCAAGATTCTGCCGGATATTGTGAAGATGATCACCGACGGGCAGGACCTTGCTTCCCGCATCCGCGATGTGAAGGTGGAGGACCTGCTGGGCCGGGAAGAGGTTCAGCTGTCCGTTCGGATTGCGGAATTCCTGCGGGGCAAGCGGGTCATGGTCACCGGCGGCGGCGGTTCCATCGGTTCCGAGCTGTGCCGTCAGATTGCGTCCTGCGAGCCCAAGGAGCTGCTTCTGGTGGATATCTACGAGAACAGCGCCTACGCCATCCAGCAGGAGCTGCGCCGCAAATATGGCGACAAGCTGGATCTGCAGGTGCAGATTGCCTCGGTGCGCGATTCCAAAAAGATGGATGCTCTGTTCGAGCGCTACCGCCCCGAGATTGTGTTCCACGCCGCCGCCCACAAGCATGTGCCCCTGATGGAGGACAGCCCGGAGGAAGCGGTGAAGAACAACGTGTTCGGCACCTTCAACGTGGCCAGCTCGGCTGACCGGTACGGGGCCGAGCGGTTTGTGCTGATTTCCACCGACAAGGCGGTGAACCCCACCAACGTGATGGGCGCCACCAAGCGCGTGTGCGAGATGATCGTGCAGGCCATGGCCCAGCGAAGCAAGACCCGGTTTGCGGCGGTTCGCTTCGGCAACGTGCTGGGCTCCAACGGTTCGGTAATCCCCCTGTTCAAGGAGCAGATTGCCTGCGGCGGCCCGGTCACGGTAACACACCCGGACATCGTGCGCTATTTCATGACCATCTCCGAGGCGGTGAGCCTGGTGCTGGAGGCCGGTTCCATGGCCACCGGCGGCGAGATCTTCGTGCTGGACATGGGCAAGCCCATGCGCATTCTGGATCTGGCCGAGAACCTGATCAAGCTCTCCGGCTTCATTCCCTACAAGGACATTCAGATCGTGTTCACTGGCCTGCGCCCCGGCGAAAAGCTGTTTGAGGAGCTGCTGATGGACGAGGAGGGCCTGCGCAAGACCGAAAACCGGAAGATCTACATCGGCGCGCCCCTCAAGCTGAACAACCAGACCTTCTTCGATCACCTGATGACTTTGAAGCAGATCGCCTACACCAACAACAGCGACAATCTGGTGCAGGCGCTCATCGACATGGTGCCCACCTTCCACCACAAGACCAACTGTGGGCAGGAACCCGCCTGACAGGGCGAGACCAGCTAGGAGGAATGTTTCATGTATCGCAATGTGATTAAGCGTGTGATTGACTGGGTGCTTTCGCTCTGCGCCATCGTGGTGCTGTCGCCACTGCTGGCGATTCTGGCCCTGTGCGTCAAGTTTTCGTCTCCGGGGCCGGTGCTTTTCTGCCAGAAGCGGGTGGGCAAGGGCAAAACCTACTTCCAGATTTATAAGTTCCGCAGCATGCGCACGGATACCCCCAAGGATATGCCCACGCATCTGCTGGAAAATCCGGATGCCTTCATCACCCCCATCGGACATTTTCTGCGCAAGACCAGCCTGGACGAGCTGCCCCAGCTGTTCAACATCTTCAAGGGCGAAATGAGCATCATCGGCCCGCGCCCTGCGCTCTGGAATCAGGACGATTTGATTGCCGAGCGGGACAAGTACGGTGCCAACGACTGCGTGCCCGGCCTGACCGGCTATGCCCAGATCCATGGCCGCGACGAGCTGCCCATCCCCAAAAAGGCGGAGCTGGACGGTTATTACGTTCAGCATCTGAGCTTCGGGCTGGACGTGAAGATCTTCTTCGGAACCATCCGCAGCGTGCTGCACCACGAGGGTATCGTGGAAGGCAAGCAGCCCTGAATTTACAAAAACAAAGAAAAACCGCCGCCGTGCAAGGTAAAATGCACGGCGGCGGTTTTGTTTGTGTTCGGTACAAAAGGGAAGGGGAGCGCGTCAGCCTTTGACAGTGCTGTCCGGCTCCTCCTGCCGGGTGGAATCGGTGGTCATCGTTTCCAGAAGCAGGGCGTAGATCTCGCTGCCCTTTTCGATGAAGGCGTTCTTCACCATTTCAGCGGTCAGCGGGTCGGGTAAGGTGAAGGAAAGGCCGAACACCTCGCTGCCCAGCTCATTGATGGAGCAGTGCACCACATAGCCCTGGTCGGTTTTGGTTACCTGGGTCTGGTGCTGGGCGGCTTTGCGTACCCACTGCTGCGCCCGGATCACCGCCCGGATGGCGGTCTCCCGCACGCTGCGGGGCAACAGGTCAAAGCCCAGCTCGTCGGTTACCGAAACGCCCTTGGGGGTGATGTGGTAGCCGCCGTTTTCGTCCACGGTCACAAGCCCCTGATCCTCCAGATCAGCCAGGCTCCCGGCCAGCTCAAAATAATTCACCAGCTGCTCGCCCAGCAGCGCGTTTTCAATATCCTGCCGGCACAGGGGTGCGGCGGTGCGGATCAGGTAGCACAAAAGGATGCTCACCTGGGATCGGTCGGTCAGGCCGCCCGGCTTTACGCCAAAGGTAAATGCATTTCCGGCCACAGCAAACACTTCCTTTTCTTAGGTGTACTGTTACTATTATAAAAGGATTTGTTCGCCTGCGCAAGGCCCGGCAGCTGCCCGGGCTTCGGTTTCAAATTCCGTTTCGATGTGCTTGCGGCTGAAGGGGGTGGAATAGACCCAGCGGTCGATGTGACCCTCGGTTTGGGTGTAGGGCAGGGCAAAGCGCAGCGGCTCGCTCAGCTCCCGGTTCACGATCACCAGCTTCAGCTTCATTTTATCCGGCAGAATGCTCTTGATGTAAACGCTCACCGGCTGGCCCAGCCGCAGCCCTTCGGTGCGCTCGGCAAGGCCCGCCAGATTGGGTGCGATCTCGATGAACACCCCATAGTCCTCGATGCTTCGCACAATGCCCACCACCGTTTCGCCTACGGCAAACCGGCCCGCGTTTTCCTGCCAGGTGCCCAGCAGCTCCCGCAGACTCAGCACCAGCCGGCCCTGTTCGTCCCGGCTTTTGATCACGCAGAACAGATCCTCCTCCAGCTGTACCCGGTCCGCCGGGCTCTGGATGCGGGAGACGGAAAGGCAGTCGATGGGCAACAGGGCGCTGATGCCGCAGCCCACATCGCAAAAGGCCCCGAAGGATTCGATATGGGTCACCCGGCAGGGCAGAATGTCTCCGGGCTGCAGCCGGTCCAGATACTCCTCCCGGCAGCGGCGCTGGGCCAGCCGGCGGGAAAGCCGCCAGGCTCCGTCCGCCCCCGGGGCTCCGGTGATCACAAAACAGGTGGGCCGCCCCACCCGGGTGAGCACCGCAATCTCCCGCACCTGGCCGGAGTCGATGCCGTCGGCGCAGTCGTCGTGCTCCATGTAGGCGGGTTGGCCGTTCAAATCCAGACGCAGCCGCTGCTGGCGGTCGAAGGCAAGGGCCGTGGCCTGCAGCACCTCGCCTCGGGTCAGCGCCTGGGCCAGCTGGGCACTGCTCAGTTCACACGCGGGGCGGCAAAGCCCCTCCGGTTTATATTCCACCATGAATCCTCATCCTCATTTCTACTGGTTTCAGATTGCGGCCGCGGCCGCTTAAAAAAATATATGCACCCGTCGGGTGGGATATTTGCAAATTCCGCAAGATAGGGTATAATGTATTAGTTAACGGCTGTATGCCGGAAAAACACAAAAGGAGGCCGCCTATGGACGTTCGTGTTGGGGATCAGATCCTCACCAAAAAGCCCCATCCCTGCGGAGCAAGCTGCTTCGATGTGCTGCGTGTGGGCATGGATTTCAAGATCCGCTGCACCGGCTGCGGCCGCGAGGTCATGGTGCCCCGGGCCAAGATCGAAAAGAACATCAAAAAGATCCTGCGCGGCGAAGAATAGCGGCTGGCGTTTCTTTTCATTTTTCACAAAAAGGAGAAACTGCCCATGCTGGAAAAACTGCGCGATGTACGCCTTCGTTACGACGAGGTGAACCGCCGATTGCAGGACCCCGCTACCGTCAGCGACAACAAGCTGTTCCGGGATCTGATGCGGGAATACAAGAATCTCACGCCCCTGATCGAGGCGATGGACGAATACGAGCAGGCCGAAGAAGCCTGCCGGGAGGCGAAGGAGCTGCTGGACGAAGGCGGCCTGGAGCCGGACTTTAAGGAAATGGTACAGCAGCAGCTGACCGAAAACAAGGAAAAGCTGGAACCTCTGGAGCAAAAACTCAAGCTGCTTTTGCTGCCAAAGGACGAAAACGACGGGAAAAACGTGATTGTGGAGATCCGCGGCGGCGCGGGCGGCGAGGAAGCGGCCCTGTTCGCCCACAGCCTGTTCCGGATGTACAGCATGTATGCCGCCACCAAAGGCTGGACCTACGAGGTGCTGAGCCTGAACGAGACCGAGCTGGGCGGCATCAAGGAGATTGTGTTCTCGCTGCAGGGCGAGGGCGCTTACAGCCGCCTGAAATTCGAGAGCGGCGTGCACCGGGTGCAGCGGGTGCCGGAAACCGAGACCCAGGGCCGCATCCACACCTCCACCGTCACTGTGGCGGTCATGCCCGAAGCGGAAGAGGTGGATCTGGAGCTGGACATGAACGATCTGAAGATCGACACCTTCCGTTCCTCCGGCGCCGGCGGCCAGCACATCAACAAGACCTCCAGCGCCATCCGGGTGACCCACCTGCCCACCGGCATGGTGGTGGAATGCCAGGACGAGCGCAGCCAGTACAAAAACAAGGACAAAGCCCTGAAGGTACTGCGCAGCCGCCTGCTGCAGCAAAAGCAGCAGACCCAGAAGGACGCCATCGACGCGGATCGCCGCAGCCAGGTTGGCACCGGCGACCGCTCCGAGCGTATCCGCACTTATAACTTCCCCCAGGGGCGGCTCACCGATCACCGCATCGGGCTGACCCTGTACAAGCTGGACAGCATCATGGACGGCGCGCTGGACGAGGTTCTGGACGCGCTGATCACCACCGACCAGGCGGAAAAGCTGAAAGCGGCAGAAAAGGAATGAGCTCCATGGAAACCTTATTGGAAAAAGCAAACGAAGCCTCCATCGCCAAAGCGGCGGAGCTTCTGAAACAGGGTGAAATCGTGGCGATTCCCACCGAAACGGTGTACGGCATCGCTGCCAGCGCCTTCGACGGCAACGCCGTCAAAAAAATCTTTGAGGCCAAGGGCCGCCCGCAGGATAATCCGCTGATTGTTCACATCGACCGGCTGGAAATGCTGGATGGTCTGGTAAGTCGGGTGCCGGAGGGGGCCAGAAAGCTGGCTGAAGCCTTCTGGCCCGGCCCGCTTACCATCATCATGCCCCGGGGCGACAAGGTGGCCGATGAGGTCTGTGCCGGACTGGATACCGTGGCCATCCGCATGCCCAGCCATCCGGTGGCCCGGGCGGTCATTGCCGCCAGCGGTCTGCCGTTGGCGGCGCCCTCGGCAAACCTTTCCGGCAGCCCCAGCCCCACCTGCGCTCACTATGTGATGAGCGATATGGACGGCCGTCTGCCCCTGATTCTGGACGGCGGCGACTGCCAGGTGGGCGTGGAATCCACCGTCATCACGCTGGCAGGGGATACTCCCATGCTGCTGCGCCCCGGCTACATCACCAAGGAACAGATGGAGCAGGTGCTGGGCGAAGAGGTTGTTTTGTCCGGCGCGATTCTGGCAAAACTGAAGGAAGGGGAGACCGCCCGTTCTCCCGGAATGAAATATAAGCACTATGCCCCCAAGGCGGAGGTGACCATCGTCAAGGGCGATCTGGCTGCCTTTGCCGCCTATGTGGAGCAGCACAAGGCGGAGCATACCCTCTGCCTGTGCTTCACCGGTGAAGCAGAGCAGCTGCCTGTACCCTGTGTGGAATACGGTGCGAAGGAAAGCGGAGCCGAGCAGGCTCACGCTCTGTTCACCGCCCTGCGCCGGCTGGACGAGCTGGGGGCAAAACAGGTGTTTGCCCGCTGCCCGGCGGATACCGGTGTATCGCTGGCAGTGTATAACCGACTGCTGCGCGCCGCCGCTTTCCGGGTGGTGGAAGCATGAGAACCATTGGCATTACCGGCCGATCCGGCTGCGGCAAATCCACCGTATCGGCCCATTATCGCGCCCTGGGCTACCGGGTAGCGGATGCGGATCTGGTGGCGCGGCAGGTGTTGGAACCGGGTTCCGCCTGCATCCCGTTGCTGGTGGAGCAGTTCGGCGCGGACATCCTGGACGAAGAGGGCGGCATTCAGCGCCGCCTGCTGGCAGACCGGGCCTTCGCCCGGCCGGATGGCTCCCAGCGTCTGGTGAGCATCACCCACCCGGAGATCGTGCGTCGTCTGCTGCAGGAGGGCGAAGAGGCTCGGCAGGCAGAGCAGGATGTGTTTTTTGTGGATGGTGCGGTCATTGTGGGCGCACCCTTTGAACCCTATTGCGATGGGATCATACTGGTGAGCGCACCGCTGGAGGAATCCGTCCGGCGCATCTGCGCCCGGGACGGCATCTCCGAAGAATCCGCCCGCCGCCGGTTGGATGCCCAGCTGAGCGAGGAGACCCTGCGGGCCGCCTGCGCCTGGGAGATCCGAAACGACAGCACACTGACCGGCCTGCTGGAGCAGGCGGATCGGGTGCTGGAACACCTGAAAGGTGGGATGTGATTGTTGAAACGATACGGCAAGGCTCTGCTTTTCTTGGTGCTGGGCCTTGTGGCAGCTGTATTGCTGGCGCTGCCGCTGATCCGTGCAGGTTTGCACAAGCTGGATCTGGCGCGCTACCCCCAAAAGTATCAGGAGCTGGTGGAGCAGTATGCTCTGGAAAATCAGGTGGACCCGCTGGTGCTGTACAGCGTGATCCGCACCGAAAGCGGGTTTGACCCGCAGGCGGAGTCCAACGTGGGTGCACGGGGCCTGATGCAGATCACGGAAGAGACCTTCTGGTGGATCAAAAGCAAGATTGCGCCAAAGGAGGATCTGGATTTCGAGGATCTGTATGACCCGGAGACCAACATTCGCTTCGGCTCCTATTATTTGGCCGCCTGCCTGAATCGGTATGAAAACGATCTGGCCACCGCGGCGGCCGCCTATCACAGCGGCTGGGGAACGGTGGACGGCCTGCTGGAGCAGGAGGCCTATTCGGCCGACGGCGCAGTGCTGCACACCTTCCCCTATGAACAGATGAAACTGTATGTGTACAAGATCACACATGCGTTCCAAAAATATCAAACGCTGTATTCCAGCGTGGAAATCGAGGGATAACCAATGAGCAAGGAAAAGACCAAGGGCCAGCAGCTGGCCGATGAGCTGTTCTACGAAGCGCCTCTGGCGGCGGACAGCGCAGCCGATGCCTTTGAAAAGGCAAATGCCTTCTGCGAGGGCTACAAGACCTTCCTGGACGAGGGCAAGACCGAGCGCGAGTGCACCAGCTATGCGGAGAAGATGCTGGTGGAAGCGGGCTACAAGCCCTTTGAGCCCGGCGTGGTATACCAGCCCGGCGACAAGATCTACACCGTGAACCGCGCCAAGAGCATTCTGGCCGCCACCATCGGCACCAAGAGCATGGCCGAGGGTATGCACCTGAACATCGCCCATGTGGATGCTCCCCGCCTGGATCTGAAGCCCAACCCCCTGTACCAGAGCGCCGATCTGGCCCTGCTGCAGACCCACTACTATGGCGGCATCCGCAAGTACCAGTGGCCCACCCTGCCTCTGGCTCTGCACGGCGTGGTGTTCAAGAAGAACGGCGAGAAGGTGGAGATCAACATCGGCGAGAAGCCCGGCGATCCCGTTTTCTGCATCACCGATCTGCTGCCTCATCTGGGCGCGGATCAGAATGCCCGCAAGCTGAGCGAGGGCATCACCGGCGAGGAGCTGAACATTGTGGTCGGCTCTCTGCCCTACGAGGACGAGGAAGTGAAGGATCGGGTCAAGCTGCTCACCATGAAGCTGCTGAACGAGATGTACGGCATCACCGAGCGGGACTTCAACCGTGCCGAGATCGAGGCTGTGCCCGCCCAGAAGGCCTGCGACGTGGGCTTTGACCGTGGTCTGGTTGGCGCTTACGGTCAGGATGACCGCATCGACGCTTACCCGGCTCTGGTGGCGGAGATCGAGACCAAGAACCCTGCCTTTACCACCGTCTGCGTGCTGACCGATAAGGAAGAGATCGGCTCCGACGGCCCCACCGGCCTGGCCAGCATGTATGTGTTCCACTTCATGCAGCAGCTGTGCGCTGCCCATGGTGTGGACAGCATCACCTGCTTCAAGGCTTCCAAGTGCCTGTCTGCCGACGTGACCGCGGCTTACGATCCCACCTTCTCCAGCGCCTTCGAGCCCCAGAACAGTACATACGCCGGCAAGGGCGTGGCTCTGGCCAAGTACACCGGTTCCCGCGGCAAGGGCGGCGCCAACGATGCCAGCGCCGAGCTGGTAAGCTACTTCACCCGCATTTTTGACGATGCCGGCGTGGTGTGGCAGCTGGGCGAGATGGGCAAGGTCGATCAGGGCGGCGGCGGCACCGTTGCCAAGTATGTGGCGGCCCACGACATCGACACTCTGGATGTGGGTGTGCCGGTGCTGAGCATGCACTCTCCCTTCGAGCTTGCCTCCAAGGTGGATATCTACATGGCTTACAAGGCATTCAAGGCCTTCAACGAGGCGCAGGAATAATTTGCCTTTTGCGCAGCAGAACAAAAAGAACAGGGGTGCTTCCCGATTCGGGAAGCACCCCTGTTCTTTCTGCGCCAAAAGCGGCGAAAGGTATGCGTTAAAAAGACTTATTTCAGCGTATAGGTGCTGATGCAGCGGCACAGTGCGCCCACATCGGTTCTGGCGGCAAACTCGAATCGGATCTTACCCAGGCCGCTGAACCAGAGCTCCAGCTCACTGTCGATATCCAGCACGCCGGCAGTCTCCACCGAGAAGGCTTGAATCTTGCTGTAGGGCAGGGAAGAGATGTCCTTTTTCTTGCCGGTCAGCCCCTGAAGGTTGATGGCGAAGATACGGCGGTTGGTGAACACAATGGCATCCCGCACTGTTTTGTAGGCCTGAATGATCTCTTCGTCCGGGATCATCATGGGCTGCAGCATTGCCAGATAGGCGGAAGGATCGGCAGCGGCAAGCTTGTAAGCAGTGGGATTTTTAAAATCGATCATGACCAGAACCTCCAATGTGTGAAAAGATGATGGGAAGAAGTTTCCCTTTTTCTCTTGATTACCATATTTTCCCGATTTCGTCAAGAGAAAATCAACGGAAGGCTGCGCCAACAAGCTCATTGGTCGGTGAGCACGCCGTCGCGCAGATGCAGGATACGGCTTGCAGCGGAGGCCACCGTCAGGTCATGGGTAATCTGGATGATGGTGTGCCCCTGCCGGTTCAGCTGGCGGAACAATTCCAGAATCTCCCGCCCGGTGCGGGTGTCCAGTGCGCCGGTGGGTTCGTCGGCCAAAAGGAGGGCAGGCTTGCCCACCAGTGCACGGGCAATGGCTACCCGCTGCTGCTGGCCGCCGGAAAGCTGATTGGGCCGGTGCCGAAGCCGGTCCCCGAGACCCATGGCGGTCAGACTTTCCACGGCCAGCGGGGCTGCCTGCTGATGGGAAAAGCCCCGCAGCAGCAGCGGCATCATCACATTTTGCAGCACGTCGTACTGGGCCAGAAGGTGATAGCGCTGAAAGATGAAGCCGATTTTTCGATTGCGCAGCGCGGCCAGCTGCCGGGCGTCCAGGCGGAACACGTCCTCTCCGTCCAGCGAATAGCTGCCCCGGTCGGCGGTGTCCATACACCCGATGATGTTCATCAGTGTGGATTTGCCGCTGCCGGATACACCCAGAATCGAAATGAATTCGCCGGCCTGCACGGTAAGGCTTACCTGTTTCAGCACCTGCACCCGCTCTTCACCCATGGAGTAGCTTTTGTCGATATCCTGCAGCCGCAGTATATCACTCATACAGAACCACCTCGGTGACCTGCCCGTTCTCGTTGACGAATACGACCAGGATGCTGCCCTTCTGGATATCGGTGAGCTGCTTTTCCTCGCCGCTTGCACCGGTGATCTTCAGCCCGCCGGGGATCACCACGGATTTGCTTTCGCCGGTATAGTCCAGCTCGGTGCGCTCGCTGGCGCCGGTCTGACCACCGGCTTCACCGGCCTCCATGGCAGGAGCCATGACTGCGGCGGCCACTTCGCCGTCTGCGTTTTCCGGTGCGCTGGCGGCCTCGTCCTCGCCGGGCAGCTTGGCCAGATCCAGCGTCAATTCATTGCCGGCCACCTCACTCACCCGGCCGTACAGAAGCTCCAGATTCTGGGAAGAGGCACTTGCGCTGGAAGAACTGCTCTGAGAATTACTGCCGGGCTGGGAATCAGGCGTAGCGCCTTTGCAGGCAGTCAGGCAGGCGGCCATCAGGATGGACAGGGCAATTGCAAAAATCTTGTTTTTCATGGTTCAAAACTCCTTTTTGTTTTGTTTGTTTTATTCATAACTCAAAGCATCCACCGGTTTCAGTCAGGATGCTTTCCAGGCGGGATAAAAACCGAACGCCGCGCTTGTGAGGATGGCGAACACGAAGGCTACAACTGCGCCCTGCACGGAAGGGGCAAGCGGCATGCCGGTGAAGCGAAGCGCCCAAAGACCTGCGGCGCTGCATACGTGCCCCAAAAGACCGCCCACCAGCCCAATGGAGACCGATTCCAGCAGAAATTGCAGAAGAATGGTTTCGGCCCGTGCGCCAAGGGCTTTCAGCACGTCAATTTCCCGGGTGCGATCCTTGATGGTCACGAACAACACGTTCATGATGCCGATGCCGCCTACCGTCAGCACGATCATGGCCACTGAAATCAGCAGCATGCTCATGGTCCGCGCCGAGCGGGTCGCCGCTTCAATGCGGCTGCCCGCGTTTTCCACCTTGTATTTGTGGGCGTCGTTCATGTAATGGTTCATGGTGCTTTGAATCCGCTTCATGGCGCTTTCCACCTGACGGATGCTGGTGGCCTTGGCTGTGAGCTGCGGAACCGCGCCTTCGCCGCTCAGCTTGCAGTCCTCCATGGTGTTCCAGGGCAGATAGATGGCGTTGTCGTTGTCCACCCCCTTCAGCCCGTCGCCGCTCTGTTGCAGAACACCCACCACGGTAAACCAGTTTTCTCCGATGCGCAGCTTGCGGCCGTCGGCTTCGGCGGCGCTGCCAAAATATTTTTCTGCGATCCTGCCGCCGATGATTGCCACCCGGCGGCTGCTGTCGAAATCCTCTTCGGTAAAATCGCCGCCCGCGGCGAATTCCAGCGAGAACACCTGGCTGTATTCCGGGGTCACGCCGGTCACGGTGAGATATTCCTCGGTGCGGCCCAGCTGCACCTTGGCGCTGGTCTCGTTTCGCAGGCAGACCGAGGAGAGCGCAGGGTTTTCCTCACGAATGGATTCCATCAGCTGCGGGGTCAGTTTTTCCAGGCGGCTGGTATCGAAGCTGTCCTGCATCTGCTGGTAGTCCAGATTCACAAAGATCGTATCGGCAGACATGCCGGAATACTGGGCTTCCGCCTCATCCTTCGCACCCTGACCGATGGCGGTCACCAGAACGATGGTGGCGGTGCCCACGATAATGCCCAGACTGGTGAGCAGAACGCGGCCCTTGTTTTGCAGGGCGTTCGTCCGCACCAGCCGGAGCAGCTCACTGATCCTTATACACTTCCTCCACCAGAACCACGTCGCCGTCCTTCAATCCGCTCTGGATTTCGGTAAGGCGGCCGTTGGAAAAGCCGGTGGTCACCGGCTGGCGGCGCAGAGCATTGTTTTCGTCCGCCAGGAACACATAGCTTTCACCCGCATCAAACTGGATGGCTTTGTTGGAAACGGTAAGCACGTCTTTTTTCTCTTTTATGATCAGGGTGGCGTTTGCGCCCATGCCGTCATACAAGGGCTGCTCGCCCGGCTCGAAGGATGCGGACACCTCGAACTTTCCTGCGTCATTCTGAATCTTGGAAACCGACTGAACGGTGCCGGAAAAAGTGGCTTCCGGGTAAGCATCCACATAGAAGGTAAGTGCCTGGCCCGGCTGCACCTGACCCACATCCACCGGATCAATCTGCAGAACAAGACTGCGCTGTGTCTCGTCACCGATCTTTGCCAAGGGTGTGGCCGGGTCGGCTGCTGTGCCGCTGGTTCCGCCCAATGCGGTCACGATTCCCGGCCGATCCGCTCGCAGTGTGGGATCGTTGCACAGCTGCAACAACTCGTCATAGCTTTTCTGTGCCTTGTCCCGTTCCAGCTCGGCGGCTTTGCGCTGGCTTTCCAGAGTGGTCTGATCCGCCGCGGCCTGCTGCCGAAGTGTTTCGATCTGCCGATCCTCCTCCTGCCGCAAGGCCTGCCGGGCTTCGTCGCTTTCCCGCAGCTTTTGTTCCGCCTGATCCAGCTGGCTTTGCACCTGATCACCGGCACTTTTGGCTTCGTCGGCCTGCCGCTGCTTTTCCGCAGCCTGGCCCTCATAATCGGCGGCGGCCGCTTCATCGCGGGTGCGCTGTACGTCAGCGATGTCCACCTCGTTCTGGGCAAGCTTGCGGCGGGCTTCCTGAAGCTGCTCATCGGGAGCGCCCTGTGCGATCAGTCCGTCCAGCTCCTGCTGCAGCTGAGCCCGCTGTCCCTCCAGCTGGCTGAGTCGGCTGTCGCAGTCCGCAATCACCTGGGCACGCTGCTGCTGTTTGTCCAGCAGTTCCTCGGCTTCCTGCCGGGCGGTCTGCTCGGTCTGGCGGTGCCCGTTCAGCTGGTTTTTCAGCGTCTGCTTTTCCGTTTCCAGAGCTTCCTGCTCTGCGCTTTTCTGCTCGCTGCCCGAGGCACGCAGCTGGTCGATCTTCTGCTGCAGCTGTGCGTCGGCGTCCGTTTTCTGTTGGGTCAGGCGATCCAGCTCGCTCTGCTTCTGAGCCAGCAGGAGCTTGCTCTCCTGGGCCAGGCGCTGCAAATCTTCCAGGTCATACTCCGCCAGAATATCACCTTCTGCGACCTGATCGCCCACGTTCACCTTATCTGGTCAGCTACACAATCTCAGAACGACCTGCCCTGAGCATGGTAACCACCATGTTGAAGAAAGCTTTTGAAACGATACCGGACAAGATCGATCTGATTCTGCATTCTGACCAGGGCTGGCAATACCAACACAGGCAGTATCAGCAGATGTTAAAACGCAAAGGCATTCGGCAAAGCATGAGCCGCAAAGGAAATTGTCTGGACAACGCTGTCGTGGAAAATTTCTTTGGATTACTCAAAAGTGAGCTGCTGTACCTGCAAAAATTTGATTCCATGGAGCACTTCAAGCAGGAACTGATAGACTATCTTGATTACTACAACAACCGCAGAATTAAGGCAAAGCTAAAGGGCTTGCCGCCTGCAATACACAGACAACAAGCCCTTTCGGCTTCTTAAACAATTTTCGGTTTCAAATATTGTCTAACTTTTTGGGGGCACTTCAAAAGATTTGAGGGCCTGCCTTTTTGATGTTTGCAGTTTCGATACAATACGGTGGTGGATTTTGTGCAAACGGCTGCGCTATCCTGAAAGCAGATCAAACTCCCATGGAGGTGCAGTATGAATCGTTCCACCCTTGCAAAGATTGTTTCACCGCTGGCGCTTGCTGCCATGCTTGTGGCCTGTGGCAGCCAGCCGTCCGGCACAGAAATGGTGGTGCACCCGGCGAACGATACGCCCATTACCCACATTGCCAACTATGACATGCTTGGGGATACGGCAGCTTCCCCGGAGGGGCTGTATGAGGTGTGTTCTGTTCGATTGGGCAGCTGTAACCTTTTTTATGTGGATGCAGCCACCCGGCAGGAAACCTATTTGTGCGCTACGCCGAATTGTACCCACGATTCCGAGAGCTGCAATTCCTATCTGCCTTTGGAAGAGGGACGCTACGGTTACCAGTTGTTCTTTTTTAACGGTTATCTGTATGCGGCCCAGTGTACGCCCATTGAAAGTCAGGGTCCGTACCTGATGCGGATGGATCCGGATGGAACAAACCGGGAGATCGTTCTGGAGCTGGAGAACGGCGAGTGCTTTAGCGGAATGCTGTACGGCTATGGTGACCGGCTGCTTTTGCAGATCAGCAGGGTGGATGAGAACGGCAACAGTGAGACCTGCATGGAAATCTTTGATCCGCAGACCGGGGAACGGGAGCGTCTGTTTTCCTTGCAGTTGGAACCGGGCGGCAAAGAAAGCGCAAGCCTGATGGGCGCGGCCGGCACATCGCTGATTTTTCTGAAGAGCGACGAAGAAGGCCGTCAATATTACAAAGTGGATCTGGCAAGGGAAAATCCCACATTGGAACAGGGCCAGACCAACCTGCTTGGGCCGGAATTTGACGAGACCGGTCTTTACTGTACCGTGCAGGGAGATTATTTCTGTACCTATGACATTGCAGCGGGCCGTCTGAGTTGGGAGAACCTGCTCACTGGCCAGAAAAAGGAATTTCCACTGCCGCAGCTGAGCGGAGAGGAGACCGTTTATGGTCTGGCCCTTCTTTACGATGATCAGTTTGCTTTGTCCATGAGCAGTTCGGAAAAGGGTTCCATGAATCTTCTGCTGAACCCGGAAACCGGCGAGTCCACAGGGGTGTATTATTATCCCACCCGGGAAAGCGGCTACGATATTCTGGCGGATTTTGGCGATGAGCTGCTTTATAAAGTGCGCACCGACGAGCGGCCGCTGGAAGGTCAGGCCGCTTATGGACTGGTGGGGGAAGTGAGCTACCACAATGTGTATGCAATGGTAAGAAAGGAAGATTTCCAGAGCGGAATCCCCGGCGAGGAGATTCCGTTCCCGGAATAATCAGCATTCTAAAAGGCAGCCGGTTTCCAACAGATGTTCCAGAACTGCGGGCACACTGGTGCACTGGCGGGGCAGCTTTTCTGCCAGCCGGGGATCGGCGCTGGCCATCAGATAGGGGTGCCCGGCAGCTTCCAGCATGGGCAGATCGTTCCAGTTGTCGCCAAAGGCCAGTGTGTTTTCCAGCGGGATGCCCAGTGCACCGCACAGCTGCCGTAGGCCGATGCCCTTGTCCGCCAGCGTGAAGTCCAGCCACTCGGCCCCGGCCACAGCCATACGGAATATACCGGGCCATTTTCCGCCCAGAGCCTTTTCCGGCACAGCGGCGCCCGCCGGGCAGTAGGCGGAGATCTTGATGATGTCCTCCTTAATTTCTTCCAGAGAACGCACCACCCGCACATGATTGCCGGTGCCGTCCCGCATGCGGGCTACAAAGGAGTCGTCGCATTGGTACAGGTAGCTGCAGTTTGCGCCGGAAATCAGAACCTCGCAGCCTTCCAGCGCAAGAATATCCTGAATCAGGCCCATGGCGGGGGCGTGCTCCATCACCGTCCTGCCCAGAATCGGGGCGGCTTCCTCGGTGCCGGAACCATACAGGATTGCCCCGTTTTCACACAGATAGCACAGCTCATCCTGCACCGGGCCGAACAGTTTTCGCAGCGAATGAAACTGCCGCCCGGAAGCAGGGCAGAATCGGATTCCTTGCTGAGAAAGACGATGAATGAGCGAAAAAATGGACGGATCCAGCTGCTTTTGCCCATAGGGCAGCAGCGTGCCGTCAATGTCACTTACAATCAGTTGGATCATGGAAAATACCCCTCCTCACACATACGCCCGCCATCGGGCGTTCCTCATTGGTTATACCACATTTGAGGGGGGCCGTAAATGCCGGAATTCCGGCAGGGGTGGATAAAACAGGCCGGGTGCAAAACCACAGGAAAAGGTTTGCATCCGGCCTGTTTGCATAATGCTCAGCCATCCTCCACCTGAATGCGGAATACGTTGATCACATCCACATCCGGGCAGCAGAACAGGATGGAACCATCCGGCTGGGTGGGCAGGCTTCCGCCATAGCGAAGAATGTCAATGTAAGGAAAGGCCACATGCATGGCCATGGGGCACAGCCTGCCCCGTTCGGTGTCGAAATCAAAGGAATCGCCGATTTGGTGGCCATGATGGCAGCCTCTGCTTCCTTTCTGATCCACCAGCGTCAGTGTGATTTTAGGCTTTTTCATGGTGATCCTCCTTGGAGATGAAAACGGGATTCGGATGCAGGCACAGCTCCAGCAGCTGTTTGCCGCAGGCTGTTTCAAAAAGGCTGCAAATTGTTTTCTCCTGCTTTGCGTCCGGCCGGTTTTCATAGCAGTTTACAATCAGATCCGCCTCAATCAGCAGTTGCAGCAGTTTGCTGCGGGGGCTGGTGTAATCGTGATGCCGCAGAACCAGCTCCAGAACAGGGGCAACACTTCCCGGGCAATATCCGGCCTGCTCCAGAAAACTTCGTACCAGACGGGGCGCCTCCCGCTGCTGATTCTGCTGGCAGGCATCGCCGCTGTAATGCTCCTTGCAGAAGCGGATGGGAATGTCGTGCAAAATGGCGGCAGCCTGCAAAAGCTGGCGCTGCTCCTCATCGAGGCCTTCCGCCTCGCCCAGCAGCTTTGCAAGAGCATATACCTTTAAAATGTGCTGCGTTCGCCGCTCGTGGCCCTGTTCATAGCACAGAGCGCGGAACAGAAGGGTGGATTCGTTGCCTTGCATGAAAGAAACACCTGCTTTCCTGAATTGACTGTCTTCAGTATAGCAGAATTTGACGGGAAAATTTGTTGTAATTCCCACAGATTTCTCAAAAAGACTTGAGCGTTTGCAAGCCTTTTCCCAAAATTACCAAGCCAAACCCACAAAAGAACGGCTGTGTTTTTGTGACTTCTCTCAAAAATATGTTCCACCCTATGCAAATGCTTGCAAATGCACCGGTGATTTGCTATAAAGTGAATGGGCAATTCTGCGACGAGATACACCAAAAGACACAAAATATCGGAGGGGTCTTGCAAGTGTTTCAAATCACGGAATTTATGAAAAAACTGGACGAACTGTATCAGAAAAAGCAGTTCTCTGGCATAGAATCCTATTTGAATAATGGGATTAATGATGCGTTGGGTCGGCACGATGAGGGCACGGCCCTGATTTTGTTGAATGAATTAATGGGCTATTACCGTTCCGTCAGCCGCCATGCGGATTGCGCCGAAGCCGCTGAAAAGGCGCTGGCGCTGATTTGCTCCATGGGGCTGGAGGGAACGGTGAACCACGGCACCACCCTGCTGAATGCAGCCACCGGTCTGCGGGCGGCAGGGGAAAACGACCGGGCGGAAGAGACCTATCGGAAAGCGCAGGTCATTCTGGAAAGCCAGCTTCCGGCGGAAGATTACCGCCTGGCTTCTCTTTACAACAATATGAGTTTGCTCTATGCGGCTATGGGCCGTCTGGAGCTGGCCGCGGAATATGCCCGGAAAGCCCTGGAGCGAATTGAACAGAACCCGGATGCACAGGCGGAACTGGCAATTTCGCTTTCCAATCTGGGCGGAATGTATACCCGGCTGGGCCAGTCTGAGCGGGCGCACCGGTGTCTGGAGCGGGCGGTACGCTTGTTTGAGCAGCTGCCCGGCGGGGATGATCCTCATTATCCGGCGGCGCTTTGCGCGCTGGCGGAGCTGCATTTTCATCAGGGCGAGCCGGAAAAGTCGGCGGAGCTGTTCCGCCGTGCGCTGGGCCTGATCGAGCGGGCCTATGGCCGGAACGATGACTGGCAGACCACCCGGCGGAATCTGGCTGCAGCCGAGGATCTGATTGCCCGGCGGAATGCGGTGAAAAACAAAACCGGAATGGAGCTGGCCCGGGAGTTTTACGAACAGGCGGGCAGACCCATGCTGCAGCAGAAATACCCGGAATACGCATGCCGCATTGCGGCAGGGCTGGTGGGCGAAGGCTCGGAGTGTCTGGGCTTTGACGATGCCTTTTCGGTGGATCACGATTTTGGCCCGGGCTTCTGCCTGTGGCTGACCAGAGAGGATTATCAGGCCATCGGCAGCCGGTTGCAGGCGGATTATCAGGCACTGGCGGCCCGGTGGCCGGGCGCTCCCGCCCGAAACGTCACCCCGGAGGGCACAAACCGGGTGGGCGTGATGGAGATCGACGAATTCTTCCGCCGGTTCACCGGGCATACCCATGCGCCGAAGGCGGATTCGTGGCAGGATATCATGACCTGGAATGCCATTCCCACCGAACGGCTTGCATCAGTAATGAATGGCCAGATATTTGAGGATCCGCTGGGGGAGTTTACCCGGCGGCGGAAGAAATTTGCCAGATATCCCGAGCCGGTGCGGCTCTGTCGTCTGGGGCAGGCTCTGGGCCGGATGGCACAGGCGGGGCAGTACAATTACCCCCGGGCAAAAAAACGGCAGGATGCGGATATGATGTACGCCTGCCTGGCGGAATTTGTGTCCGCCGCACAGGAAACGGCCTATCTGCTGGATGAAACATACATGCCTTTTTACAAGTGGCGCGCCCGCGGAATGGAGCGGCTGGAGCATGCAGGCAGCCTGATTCCTCTGCTGCACCGGTTGATGGAGCGCCCTGCCGCCGACGGGCAGGAAGAGGAGACCATCGAGGCGGTGTGCGCCTGCATTGCGGCCGAGCTGAAGCGGCAGGGCCTTGCAAATGCGGAAGATACATTTTTGGAATATCACAAACGGGAGGTTTTACAGCGAATGCAGCAGATGCTTCAAAACGACGGGGCAGAGAAGGAGTGCGCTTCGATGCCGTCGAAAAAAGCCGCCCGGATCGCAGCCATTGTGGACGAGGAATGGCGGCAGTTTCAGCAGGTGCAGAACGAGGGCGGACGCGCGTCCTGTCAGGATGACCGGGACACCTTTGTGCTCATGCGTACCAGCCAGTTCACCCCCTGGGCCGAGGAGGTGCTGGCCAGCTACCAGCAGGATCTGAAGCGGGCAGGGGAAGAGGGCTGGAATCTGCTCACCGAAAAATACGCTCGCATGATGGAGCACACCGCACCACAGCAGTATGCCCGGCTGGCGGACCGTCTGCCCGAACGGAGCGCGGAGCGGCTGCAGCTGCAGGAGCTGCTGATTTCCATTATGATGCGCTGGACCCGTGAGGTGGAGCGGCGCTGCCCCCATCTGATGGGCAGAGGCCGGAACCTCTCTTCCGAGCAGGATGGGCCTTGGAACGTTTCCAGCGAGACCTATCTGCGGGGAGAACTGGGCACCTATTCCGACGAGACGCTGCGCCTTTATGCACAGATGGTGCTGGAACTGTTGTCGCAGGGAAAAAACCTGGTGGAACAGAACATGACCTGCATGGCCCGGGGCTACGGCTACCGGAGCCTGGAGGATGCTGAAAATGCCTGCGCCGCCCAGGCGTGCACAGGCAGACCCTGAGCACAACGCTCCTGTCCGAACAAGAAAGGAGACGGACTTATGGCGAAAGAACAGTTGTACACCATCGGTGAAGTGAGCAAGCTTTGCAACGTTTCCGCAAAGGCTCTGCGTTTTTACGATAAAATCGGCATGATCGCGCCGGATAAGATCAGCGAAAGCGGTTACCGGTATTATAGTCTGGACACGATTCTCTCCATCCCCATTGTGAAGTATTATAAGCAGATGGGCTTCCGGCTGGAAGAGATGCAGGGACTGGTGAACGGCGATAACTACTATGTTGTGGAAGGCAGCTTCCACAACAAAATCAACGAGCTGTGGGAACAGGAGCATGCCATCCACAACAGCTATATCGCAGTGAAGGAATGGTATGAGCTGATTCAGGAGGCCAAGGCGGTGCGCCTGAACAAGGCTCAGGAGGTGGGCATGCGCTATGTGGCGGCCGAGGACATGTGCTGCCTGGAGCAGGAGTTTGAATACCATTACATGGATTCCATCATCAACATCTCATGGGTGAATTATCTGGACTCGGTGAAAAACGAGATTTCCGGCCCGGTGATTCTGGAGTTTGACTCCTGGAAGGACAAGATGGAGGGTCATGCCACCCGGGCACGAATCATGCAAAAGCCCATCCACCGCTGCGCCTGCGGCACCAACGAAACCCGGTTCGGCGGCTTTATGGCGGCCACGCTGTATCATGTGGGCCCGCTGGAGCGCATTGAGGAAAGCTATACAAAGCTGGTGGAATGGGCTAAAGCCAAGGGTGTCAAGCTGGGGCAGCGGGTTTTTGAGCGGTATGTGGTGGACTATTGGACCACCCGCAACCGGGAGGAATTCGTTACCGAGCTGATTATTCCTCTGGAAGAAGGCTGATCCCGGGAGCATGCACCGGGCAGAAAGAAAAGGATAACCTTTCCCTAAGGGGGAAAACTGAGCGGACCGTTTTTCGGCCCGCTTTTTTTGTTTAAAAAAGGCGATTTTGCAGGATGCACGAAAGGAGCAGCTGAGATTGTGATAAATTGCACAAAGCTCTCTGACAAAGTGCCCAAAAATGAGTGGTTAAATATTTACTCAATTCCCCCTTGACCTTCCACCAATGGGCAAGCGGTATACTGAATCCACAGAAAGGCGACGGCCGGTTCCAAAAAACTATGCAGATTGCCCCGCGAACGGCCGCCGCCAAATTCCACGAAAAGCAAAAGGAGATCCAAACATGAAGTACGACGCATTGGGCATGATCGAGACCAAAGGTCTCATCGCATCGATCGAAGCAGCCGACGCCATGGTAAAGGCGGCCAACGTTACCCTGATCGGCAAGGAGCGCGTAGGCGGCGGCCTGATCACCGTTCTGGTACGCGGCGATGTGGGCGCGGTAAAAGCCGCCACCGACGCGGGCGCCGCAGCTGCCCAGCGGGTAGGCGAGCTGGTTTCCGTGCATGTGATTCCCCGCCCCCACGGTGAGGTCGAGACCATTCTGCCCACCTCGGGAAAGGCCAGCGAATGATCAAAGGAGAGAACCACTATGAACCATAGCGCCAACACGGCAAGAGCATCTCTGGCAGATGCGAAAATGAAACAGGTGAACAAAAAGTTCCGGATCACCGGCCTGACCACCGGCGCCCTGTCCGGTCTGACCTACGGCATCTACACCACTCTGGTGCTGGTGGCCGGCTACTACGAACCTCTGGTCAGCGCAGTGGGCATCCTGGCAGCGCCCTATGTCTGCTCCGGTCTGAACGACCTTTTCGCCGGAATCTGGCTCACCATCTACAACGCCAAGAAGGGCCGTCTGGCTGAGATCGGCCGCACCATCAACACCTTCCCCGGCAAGATGATGGTTCTGGGCGCGCTGCTGGGCGGTCCCATCGCCAACGGCGCTTACCTGGTGGGTCTGGCGCTGGCCGGTGCCTACGTCATTCCCATCTCCGCCACCTGCGGCCTGTTCGGCGCTCTGTTCGCCTGGATCTTCCTGAAGCAGCGGCCCACCAAGCGGGTGGTCGCCGGCATGATCATCTGCGTGAGCGGCGCGATCATCATTAACTGGGTCAAGCCGGAAGGCAGCCCCAACTTCACTCTGGGTATCATCTGCGCACTGATCGCGGCCATCTGCTGGGGCCTGGAAGGCATGCTCTCCAGCTACGGCGGCGCCATGATCGACACCGACGTTGCCACCAACATCCGCGAACTGTTCTCCGGTCTGGTTGATCTGGTCATCATCGTGCCTCTGGTTGGCGGCCTGGGTCTGCTGGGCGGCACCCTGAGCGCCGGTATGCCGGTTCTGTGGCTGGCAATTTCCGGTCTGAGCGCGGGCGCTTCCTTCCTGCTGTGGTACAAATCTAACGCCACCGTGGGCTGCGCCATCGGCATGAGCCTGAATGTGACCTATGCGTTCTGGGGCGTTCTGTTCTGCATCCTGTTCCTGAACCAGCCCGTCACTCTGACCATTGTTGTGGGTTCTGTTGTGATCATCTTCGGTGCAATCCTGGTGACCATGAACCCGCTGGACTTTTTCAAGAAAGGGGAGGCGTAACATGCTGTTGCCTGCACGAATGGCGGTGCTCAACTACCTGAGCAGCGTGGAAAACGCGGATGTAAACGAGATCATGGAGGCCATGCGCCCCCTTTACGGCAAGGAACGCCAGTTCACCAAGGACGCTTATCTGGATCATGTGATGTCGCTGGAAGCGAACGGGCTGTGCAGCCTGATCCGCTATGAGCTGGACGACAAGGACGAGCTTTCCCTCCGGTTCGCCATCAACGACGATGGCCGCGCCGCGGTGGAAAAATACGTTCCCGCAAAATACCGCAACAAGTAAAACAGGAGGAACCCTGCATGAGATATTACGGTGAAGAAGCATTGGGCCTGGTGGAGACCCTGGGCCTGGTTCCCGCTCTGGAAGCTGCCGACAAGATGCTGAAGGCGGCGGATGTGGAGCTGATCTCTTACGAGAACGTGGGCTCCACCTTGGTGACCATCATGGTCAAGGGCGATGTGGCCGCGGTTCGTTCCGCGGTGGAGGCCGGCGCCGAGGCGGCCGCCGCCATCGGTAAGCTGACCGCCAAGAACGTGATGCCCCGGCCCATCAAGGCAGTGGGCGCGATCGTGTCGGCTCACGACATCGACGCCTGACCGACCATCAACGATAGCACGAGAGGAACGACTATGGAAAGATACGAAGCCATTGGATTGATCGAGACCTTCGGCCTGGTCTTCGCCCTGGAGGCGGCAGATGCCATGTGCAAGGCCGCGGATGTGGACCTGATCGGCTATGAGAATGTGGCCTCCGGCTACATCTCCGTGGTGGTACAGGGTGATGTGGGCGCCTGCCGCACCGCAGTGGACGCGGGCGTGAAGGCGGTAAAGGCCATGGACGCCGACGTTTACAGCTCGGTGGTCATCCCCCGCCCGCACCCGGATCTGAGCAAGATCGTGGCCCGCTACAGTCTGCCCGATGACCTGCTGCCGCAGGAATAAACCGAAAGGGCATGAAGGAGCAGTGAAATGAGATCCATCGACAAAGATCTGAAAGCGGTCCAGGAAGCCCGCGTCCTGATGGAGGATGCGGCACAGGCGAAAAAAACACTGGCTCTTTTTGAACAACACCAGCTGGACCGGATCACAGAACAGATGCTGCGGGGCATCCGGCCCCGCCTGGAAGCCCTTGTTCGGCAGTCGGTGCAGGAGACGGGCCGCGGCTGTGAAGCCGACGAGCTGCGCCTGTGCCGGATGCTGGCAGAGGGCATGGAAAAAAGCCTCGCCGGTATGAAGTGCGTGGGCGTTCTGGAGCAGGACGAGAAAAATGGCCTGTTGGAAATCGGCGTGCCCATGGGCGTGATCGCGGCGGCGGTGCCGTCCATCAGCCCGGTGGCCGCGGTGCTCTGCGCGGCGGTGGCGGCGGTTAAGGCCGGGAACGCGGTGGTGTTCGCCCCGCATCCCGCAGCGGCCGGTGTTACGGCCCAGACCGCAGCCGTTCTGGCCCAGAGCGCGGAGGAGGCCGGCCTGCCCAAAGGGGCACTGGCCTGCGCGGAGACCGCCGCCCGGGAGGGTGCGCTGGCCATGTTCCGCCACCCCCACGCGGCACTGATCCTGAATATGGGACGGTGCAGCCTGCTGGAGGAGGCCGCAGCCACCGGCAAACCGGTGCTGTACGGCGGCATCGCCCCTGGCCCCGCCTTCATTGAGAAAACCGCCGATCTGGAAAAGGCGGCGGCGGACATCGTGGCCAGCCGAAGCTTCAACAACGGCATGGGCCCAGGCGGAGAACAGTATGTGGTGGCGGACAGGCAGATCGCTGAAGCTGCCACAGCGCAGCTGAAACGCCAGGGCGCCTACTTCATGACCGCGGAGGAGCAGAAGCAGCTCACGAATCTGCTGGGGCTGCATCCCCATTGCGCTGCCGGAGCCGACAAAGCCTACATCGGTAAGTCGGCCTGCTGGCTGGCGGCAAAGGCGGGCTTCACGGTGCCGGAGGGCACTCGGGTGCTGGTTTCACAGCAGGCCTACATCACCGATTACAACCCCTACGCCAACGGGCTGCTCTGCCCGGTGATGGCCTTCTACATTGAAGAGGACTGGACCCACGCCTGCGAAAAGTGCATCGAGCTTCTGGTGAACGGCAGCAAGGGCAACACCCTCACCATTCACTCCCGCGACCCGGAGGTGATCCGGCAGTTCGCACTGAAAAAGCCGGTGGGCCGGGTGCTCATCAACACCCCGGCCGTGATGGGCGCAGCGGGCGTTACCACCCGGCTGTTCCCCACGGTGATCCTGGGCAGCGTGAGCGCGGGCCAGGGCATCACGGCGGATAACATTTCCCCCATGAATCTGATTTATCGCCGAAAGGCAGCGTTCGGAATGCGCGGCTTTTCCTCGAACCAGTAACTCCACAAGAAAGAGAGGACACTGATTTTGGATATTCGAGAATTTTCCAACAAGCTTGCAGAAGCTGCAAAGAATATGACGCCGGAGGAAAAGGCGTCGCTGATGAAGATGTTTGAGTCCGTTTCCCAGGAAATCACCCGGGAAGAGGCTCCCGTCGAGAGCTGCGGCTGTGCGGCGGAGTACCCCGCTGAGGGCACCGGCATTCCCGACGGCATGACCCGCCGCCTGAAGCTGCTGAAGGAGAACTACCTGAAGCAGAAGCCCTCCATCACCACCTACCGGGCCCGCGCCATCACCAAGATCGCGGCCGAGAACCCCGGCATGCCCAAGATCGAGCTGCGCGCCAAGTGCTTCCGCTACTGCTGCGAGACCGCTCCTCTGGTCATTCAGGATAACGAGCTGATTGTTGGTGCTCCCTGCGGCGCCCCCCGCGCCGGTGCCTTCTCTCCGGATATCGCCTGGCGCTGGATGGTGGATGAGATCGACACCATCGGCACCCGCCCTCAGGACCCCTTCTACATTTCCGAAGAGGACAAGCGCATCATGCGCGAAGAGCTGTTCCCCTTCTGGAAGGGCAAATCCGTGGACGAGTACTGTGAAGACCAGTACCGTGAGGCCGGTGTGTGGGAGATGTCCGGCGAGTCCTTCGTGTCCGACTGCTCCTACCACGCTCTGAACGGCGGTGGTGACTCCAACCCCGGCTACGACGTGATCCTGATGAAGAAGGGCATGCTGGATATCCAGAACGAGGCCAAGGAGCACCTGAGCCAGCTGCACTACGAGAACCCCGAGGACATCGAGAAAATCTACTTCTACAAGTCCATCATCGACACCACCGAGGGCGTTATGATCTACGCCCGCAGAATGTCTGAGTACGCCCGCGAGCTGGCCGAAAAGGAGACCGATCCCAAGCGTAAGGCAGAGCTGTACAAGATTTCTGAGGTGAACGCCCGCGTTCCCGCTCACAAGCCCGAGACCTTCTGGGAAGCCATCCAGGCCGTGTGGACCATCGAGTCCCTGCTGGTGGTGGAGGAGAACCAGACCGGTATGTCCATCGGCCGCGTGGACCAGTACATGTACCCCTTCTACAAGGCGGACATCGAGTCCGGCCGTATGAACGAGTTCGAGGCCTTCGAGCTGGCCGGCTGCATGCTGATCAAGATGTCCGAGATGATGTGGATCACCAGTGAGGGCGGCTCCAAATTCTTCGCCGGTTACCAGCCCTTCGTGAACATGTGCGTGGGCGGTGTGACCCGTGAGGGCCGCGACGCCACCAACGACCTGACCTACCTGCTGATGGACGCCGTTCGCCATGTGAAGATCTACCAGCCTTCTCTGGCCTGCCGCATCCACAACAAGTCCCCCCGCAAGTACCTGAAAAAGATCGTGGACGTGGTTCGTTCCGGCATGGGCTTCCCCGCCTGCCACTTCGACGACACCCACATCAAGATGATGCTGGCCAAGGGCGTTTCCATCGAGGATGCCCGTGACTACTGCCTGATGGGCTGCGTGGAGCCCCAGAAGGCCGGCCGCCTGTACCAGTGGACCTCCACTGCCTACACCCAGTGGCCCATCTGCATCGAGCTGGTGCTCAACCACGGCGTGCCCCTGTGGTACGGCAAGCAGGTCTGCCCCGATATGGGCGATCTGAGCCGCTTCAAGACCTACGAGGAGTTCGAGGCCGCCGTCAAGGAAGAGATCAAGTACATCACCAAGTGGACCAGCGTGGCCACCGTCATTTCCCAGCGCGTACACCGCGAGCTGGCTCCGAAGCCCCTCATGTCCATCATGTACGAGGGCTGCATGGAGAAGGGCAAGGACGTATCCTCCGGCGGCGCCATGTACAACTTCGGCCCCGGTGTTGTCTGGTCCGGTCTTGCCACCTACGCCGACTCCATGGCCGCCATCAAGAAGCTGGTCTTTGACGAGAAGAAGTACACTCTGGAGCAGCTGAACGAGGCTCTGAAGGCCGACTTCCAGGGCTACGAGCAGATCCGCACCGACTGCCTGAACGCTCCCAAGTACGGCAACGACGACGACTACGCCGATGACATTGCCGCCGATCTGGTGAACTTCACCGAGCACGAGCACAGAAAGTACAAGACCCTGTACTCCATCCTGAGCCACGGCACCCTGTCCATCTCCAACAACACTCCCTTCGGTCAGATGACCGGCGCGTCCGCCAACGGCCGTCACGCCTGGATGCCTCTGTCCGACGGCATCAGCCCCAGCCAGGGCGCGGACTTCAAGGGCCCCACCGCCATCATCAAGTCGGTGTCCAAGATGTCCAACGACAGCATGAACATCGGCATGGTTCACAACTTCAAGATCATGGCCGGTCTGCTGGATACCCCGGAAGGCGAGGAGAGCCTGATCACTCTGCTGCGTACCGCCTGCATGTTCGGCAATGGCGAGATGCAGTTCAACTATCTGGACAACGAGACTCTGATCGAGGCCCAGAAGCATCCCGAACAGTACCGCGACCTGATCGTTCGCGTGGCCGGTTACAGCGCCTTCTTCGTGGAGCTGTGCAAGGACGTGCAGGACGAGATCATCAGCCGCACCATGCTGAACCATTTCTAATTCATTTAAAACAGGGCCGGGGCCCGCTGGGCCCCGGCTACTACAACGGATCAAACCGGACCGTGGTTAGGAGAACGAAGCCAAATGGAACGAAAAGCTCTGATCTTCAATGTGCAGAAATACAATATGTACGATGGCCCCGGCATCCGGACGATCGTCTTTTTCAAGGGCTGCCCGTTGCGCTGCAAGTGGTGTGCGAACCCCGAAGGCCTGGAGCGCAAGGTGCAGGTCATGTTCAAGAAAAATTCCTGCGTGGACTGCGGCCTCTGTGTGCAGGCCTGCCCGGTGGGCATCCACACCATCTCGAAAGAGACGGGCAAGCATGAGGTCCGGCGGGACATCGACTGCACCGGCTGCCGCAAGTGCATCCAGGTCTGCCCTCAGGCGGCGCTGGAGATCACCGGTCAGGTAAAGACGGTATCCGAGCTGCTGGAGATCGTGCAGGAGGATGCGGCGTTTTACAGCATGTCCGGCGGCGGCGTGACGCTGGGCGGCGGCGAATGCACCGCCCAGACCGAGGCCGCCCGGGACCTGCTGATGGAATGCAAGGCCGAGGGCATCAACACCGCCATCGAGACCTGCGGTCACATCAAGACCGACAAGCTGCTGCAGATTGCCGAATATGTGGATCTGTTCCTGTTCGACATCAAGCACATGGATCCCAAGCGGCACAACGAGCTCACCGGCATCGGCAACGAGCAGATTCTGCAGAACCTGAAGGAGCTGCTCAAGCGCCGCTACAACGTGAAGGTTCGCATGCCCATGCTGAAGGGCATCAACGACAGCAGGGAAGAGATCAATCAGGTGATCCAGTTCCTGCTGCCCTTCCGGGACGATCCCAACTTCAAAGGCGTGGACCTGCTGCCCTACCACAAAATGGGCGTGGGCAAATACGCCCAGCTGGACAAGCCCTATCCCATCGAGGGCGACCCCAGCCTGAGCAAGGAGGATCTGGACCGGATCGAGGGCTGGATGAAGGAATGGAACTTCCCGGTCACCGTGGTCCGGCACTGAGGAGGCGAAACCATGAACGAAACGCCCATCCCGGCCAGCCGGGTGATCGAGGAATCGGTTCCCGGCAAGCAGGTGACCATCGCCCATGTGATCGCATCCCCTGTGCCGGAAATCTACGAATGTCTGGGCATCGAGGGCAAGGGAGCCATCGGCATCCTGACCCTGTCGCCCTTCGAAACCGCCATGATCGCCGCCGACATCGCCGCGAAAGCGTCGGATGTGGAGATCGGTTTTCTGGACCGGTTCACCGGTTCGGTGGTGATCACCGGCGACGTGGAAAGCGTGGACACGGCGCTGTCCGCTGTGACCGACACGCTGGAACGTGTACTGGGCTTTGCCGCTGCGAAGGTGACCCGGACGTGAGAAGAAAACGGATCATGCTCATCGGGCCGCAGAAAAGCGGCAAGACCACACTGGCCGCCCTGCTGGAAGGCAGGGAGATGGCAATACGCCGGGTGCCCAACATGGTGTATCGGGAGAAAACGCTGGATACACCGGGCGCCTATCTGGAAAGCCCCTGGATGCACAAGCACCTCATCGCCGCCGCGCAGGATGCCTGCTGTGTGGTGATGGCGGCGGATGCAGCCGGAAAAAAGCGGGCCTATCCGCCCGCCTTTGCAAAAGCCTTTCGGGTGCCGGTGATCGGTGTGGTGACCCGCTGTGATCTGCCCGATGCAAACCCGGAAAGCGCACGGCGGCAGCTGCTGGAAGCGGGCGTTCCAGAGCCGGTGCTGCTCCTGAGCATCCGCGAGGCGGAAAGCGTGCAGGCGTTTTTAAAAACGCTGGCGCCCCACATGCCGCCAAGAAATGAAACCCAACGCCCCGAAGAATGAACCGGGGCAAACACAACAAGGAAAGGAGGGGAAAGAGGATGGCACATTTTCTCATGAGTACCCGCATCCACATGGGCCAGTCCTCGCTGGAGGAGATCAAGGGCCTTGGCATGAAGCGGGCCTACATCATCTGCGACCCCTTTATGAAAAAATGCGGCCGGGCAGAGGAGCTTGCCTCGATCCTGCACGAAGCGGGCACCGAGACCGAGATCTTCTCGGATGTGGTGCCGGACCCGTCCATTGAGGTGGTCACCGCCGCCATTCAGGGCATGAAGAAGTTCGGGCCTGATGGCATTGTGGCACTGGGCGGCGGTTCGGCCATCGACACTGCCAAGGCAGCCGGTCAGCTGTACGGAGCCATGAACGGCGGGGCGCGGCCCATGCTGGCCGCGGTGCCCACCACCAGCGGCACCGGCAGCGAGGTGACCTCCTTCGCGGTCATCTCGGACACCCAGGCTCAGGTGAAATACGCGCTGCGGGATCAGGCTATGGTGCCGGACGCAGCCTTCCTGGACCCGGCGCTCACCGCATCGGTGCCCCCGGCCATCACCGCTGACACCGGCATGGACGTGCTCACCCACGCGCTGGAAGCCTATGTGTCCACCAAGGCGGATGACTTCACCGACGCCTGCGCCGAAAAGGCAATCCGGCTGGTGTGGCAGTATCTGGAACGGGCCGTGGCCGACGGATCGGACATGGAAGCCCGGGAACACATGCACAACGCCTCCTGTCTGGCAGGCATCGCCTTCAGCAACGCATCGCTGGGCATCTGCCACAGCATGGCCCACGCACTGGGCGCGGCGTTCCACATCCCCCACGGCAGAAGCAACGCATTGCTGCTGCCCCATGTGGTCGCCTACAATGCGGCGCTGGATTACAAGGACGAAAGCCGGGCGCTGCTGCGGTACGCCCAGATCGCCCAGATGCTGGGCATCGGCGGCGCGACCCCCAAAGCGGCGGTACACAACCTGCTCCGGCAGATCCGGAACCTGATGAAGCGGATCAACGAGCCCTTCTATGTGACCGATTGCCGGGTGGAAAAGGAAGCGTTTCTGGAGCAGGTGCCGGTCATGGCCCAGAAGGCCATGCAGGACGGCTGCACCGAGACCAATCCCCGGGTACCGGAACCCTGTGAACTGGAAGACCTTTACAGGGAACTCTGTAAAGGGGGTTCGGTATGAAATTCATCACCGAGCAGGACCTGCGCAACCGCTACCGTGCGGAACCCTTTACCAGCTACACACCGGAACCGGGCACCCGCCTTACCCCCGGAGCCCGGCAGTTTCTGACCGACCGGGGCATTCGGCTGGAAGCGGACGGCCCCAAAAAGCCAGCCGCTCACCCAGCCGATCCCATAGAGAAGCCCGTCGCCCAAAGCGCGGAAAACAGCGATGCGCCGAAAGCGGACTGGCAGCTGGACCTGAAAGAATTACAGGCGGAATTTTTGCAGGCGGGTCTGGACCTGATGGACCGGGACGTGCTTGCAGCGGGCCAGGTCTTTGATCTGGAACGCAGGCTGGCCCGGCTGGCTGGGGAAGAACCGGTCGAGCAGGCCGAGTGGCTGGCCCTCTGCCCCCGGTGCACCGGCATCGGCCCGGAAAACTGCGGCCAGTGGATGGAGGACTGCTTTGAAGTCACCGGCTTCCACGCCCAGACTCCCGGCGGAAAAACGCTGGTCAGACTGCATCTGCTTCGCTGCGGCCTGCGCCGTCTGGAAGCTCACCTGCCGGAGGAAAAGAAGCTGCCGGCCCATTGCATTATTAACCGATTGTCTCAGATGATCTGCCATTCATTTGGAGGAACCGTATGCCAGAAGAAGTAACATTTGCAGAATGCGACCGCCTGATCAAAGAATTTGAACAGGTGATCAAAAAGCCGGTGAAAACGCCCTCTTCCGTTTACTATACCGGCGTGGATCTGGGAACCGCCTGCGTGGTGCTGGCGGTTCTGGATGAAAACCGCCGGCCGGTGGCAGGCGCATACCGGTATGCAGATGTTGTTCGGGACGGCATGGTGGTGGACTACATCGGAGCCATCCGGCTGGTGCGGGAGATGAAGGAGGAGCTGGAGGAAAAGCTGGGCACCGAGCTCATCTACGCCGCAGCCGCCATCCCTCCCGGCACCGACAGTCTGGACGGCGGCGCCATCAAGAACGTGGTGCAGGGCGCAGGCTTTGAAATCACCGCCCTGCTGGACGAGCCCACCGCCGCAAACCAGGTGCTGAAGATCAAAAACGGCGCCGTGGTGGACATCGGCGGCGGCACCACCGGCATCTCCATCCTGAAGGACGGCAAGGTGATCCGGGTGGACGACGAGGCCACCGGCGGCACCCACTTTTCGCTGGTGCTGGCGGGTGCCTACAAGATGGAATTCGGCGACGCGGAAAAATACAAGCGCCAGCCGGAGCACCACAGCGAGATCCTGCCGGTACTGAAGCCGGTGATCGAGAAGGTGGCAGCCATCATCAGCCGTCAGGTGGAAGGCTACGACGTTCAGGGCCTGTATCTGGTGGGCGGCACCTGCTGCCTCACCGGCATCGAGTCCATCATCGAAAAGAAAACCGGCATTCCCACCTACAAGCCCCGCAACCCCATGTTCGTCACCCCGCTGGGAATCGCCATGAGCTGCACCGATCAGGAAATGGAGTGAGCGCCATGGAGTGTCGAATCATCAAATCCCCCAGCCCGGGCACGCTGGAGATCCTCTCCCGCCGCAAGGGCTCGGGGCAGGCGACCAAGCTGGAGCAGGTGGATGCCATCGGCCTGGTACAGGGGCGGCTGATCGAGATGGTCTGCGCCGCCGATGTGGCCGAAAAGGCGGTGGGCGTGACCGTGGAGGACATCCGCGGCAGCTGCCCGCAGAATATGATTTTACTTGCAATCTTCGGCGACACCGCCTCGGTGGAAGCGGCGCTGGAGGAAATCAAACGAAGAGAAAAGGAGGGGCAGATGGAATGGTAACCGCAAGACTCACCGGAAACATCTGGGCCACCCGCAAGGCGGACGGTTTGAATGGCTACAAGCTCCTCCTTGCTCAGGTAATCGGCGGCACACGGGCCGGGGAGCGGATGGTAGTCATCGACACCATCGGCGCCGGAATCGGCGACCGGGTGATCGTGGCCACCGGTTCCTCCGCCCGGCGGATGCTGGGCGACGACGAGATCCCCGCCGACGCGGCGGTGGTCGGAATTATCGACGAGGACTGCGACTTTGAGGAATGACCGAAAGCGCGGTCAAGAGAGGACGTGAAACTATGAAGCAGCTGATTTGCGCGGCGGATGTGGAAGCGCTGAAGCAGGCGGGCAAGACCGTTTGCGTGGTAACGCCGGGGGCCATCGTGACCCCCTCGGCCCGGGATGCTGCCGAGGCACTGGGCGTCACATTCGCGGACAAGGAACCGGAATGCGCCCCGGCTCCGGCCTGCTGCGGCCCCGAGCTGGACAGCGAAAAGATCTATCAGGTGCTGAAGGTGCTCATGGAAAAGGGCATGCTGGAAGGTTTACTGAATACAAAACCCTTCCAGGAGCAGCGCCATTCCAACGGCCTGAAGGTCGTTCGCGGCAACACCGTGAAGATGGATGTGTTTGACACCGGCAACCCCAATGCAACTGCTTATTTCCAGGAGCTGGTGAACAAGGACGAGTCCCACATCAGCGCGGGCTTTCTGGTGATTGAGAACTCCAGCTTTGACTGGGAGCTCACCTACGAGGAGATCGACTATGTGATCGAGGGCACCCTCACGGTGACCATCGACGGCACTACCTACACCGCCCATGCGGGCGACGTGCTGTTCGTTCCCTCCGGCTCCAAGGTGACCTGGGGCTCGCCGGACAAGGCCCGGGTGTTCTACGCCACCTACCCGGCGAACTGGGCGGACCTTCTGTAAGGAGGGGTGCGCATGCAGGCACTGGGAATGATCGAAACCAGAGGGCTGCTGGCCTCCATTGAAGCGGCGGACGCCATGCTCAAGGCGGCGGATGTGACCCTTCTGGACCGTACCAAGGTGGGTGGCGGACTGGTGACCATCTCGGTCACCGGCGATGTGGCGGCGGTCAAGGCCGCCGTGGACGCGGGCGCTGCCGCTGCCGAACGGCTGGGTGGCGGGCTTCTGGTCACACAGCATGTGATTGCCCGCCCCCAGCAGGACGTGGAGCTGCTCTTCCGCCCGCCGGAGGAAAAAGCGGCGAAACCGGAAGAGATTCCGGAGGAGCAACCGTCTGATGAGGGCGGTGAGGAACCCCAGCCGCAGGAGCCTGAGCCGCCTCAGGAGCCGGAACAGGAACCGGAGCAGCCGGAGCAAAAGCAGGCGGTGGGCCAGATCAGCCGGGAATGGTGCGACGCACTGTTCCAGCAGGAGGGAACCGCCCGTCTGATGGAAGTGCTGGGCAGCTGCTCGGTGGTAAAGCTCCGCTATCTGGCAAGGAGCTATCCGGAATTTGAAATTGCGGGCAGAGCGATCTCCAAGGCAAACCGCTCCCGCCTGCTCAAGGAATTTGAACGCTGGTATGACCGGCAGGCCGCGGAACAAACGGCGCAATAAAACGACTGGGCAAAGAACCAGGGAAAGGATAAAACAATGGAACAGTTTGATCTGGATCTGCGCTCCATCCAGGAGGCCAGAGATCTGGCCCGCAAGGGTGCCGCCGCCGCAAAGCAGATGGCCGGATACACCAGCGAGCAGATCGACCGGATTCTGAAGAGCATGGTGGAGGCCGCGCGTGAGCACGCCGCCTGCCTGGGCAAGATGGCAGTGGAGGAGACCGGCTTCGGCAAGGCGCTGGACAAGGCCTACAAAAACCACGCCGCCTCGGTGCTGCTGTACGAGGACATCAAGGACATGAAGACCGTGGGCATCATCTCCGAGGACCCGGAAAAGAAGATTCTGGAGGTTGCGGCTCCGGCTGGTCTGATCATGGGCATCGTGCCCTCCACCAACCCCACCTCCACCGTGATCTACAAATCCATGATCGCCATCAAGGCGGGCAACGCCATCGTGTTCTCGCCCCATCCCTCGGCTGCAAAATGCACCCTGAAGGCCGCCGAGGTCATGCGCGAAGCTGCCATCAAGGCAGGCGCTCCGGAAGGCATCATCGGCTGTGTGTCCATGCCCACCATGGCAGCCACCAATGAGCTGATGCACTGCAAGGAGGTTGCACTCATCATCGCCACTGGTGGCCCCGGCATGGTAAAGGCCGCTTACAGCGCAGGCAAGCCCGCCATCGGCGTGGGCGCGGGCAACTCTCCCGCCTACATCGAGCGCTCGGCGGATGTGAAGGCCGCTGTGGATGCCATCATGGCCAGCAAGACCTTCGACAACGGAACCATCTGCGCCTCCGAGCAGTCCATCATCTGCGAGACCTGCAACCGTCAGCAGGTGGTGGATGAGCTGAAACGCCAGGGCGCTTACTTCATGACCCGTGAGGAGACCGAAAAGGTCTGCCGCCTGCTGTTCAAGAACGGCCACGCCATGAACGCCAAGTTCGTGGGCCGTACCCCGGACGTGATCGCACAGGCCGCGGGCATCTCCATCCCCATGGGCACCCGGGTGCTGATCGGTGAGCAGGATGGTGTGGGTGAGGGCTACCCCCTCTCTTACGAGAAGCTGACCACCGTTCTGGCCTTCTACACCGTGGAGGACTGGAAGCAGGCCTGCGAGCTGAGCATGCAGCTGCTGCAGAACGGCATCGGCCATACCATGAGCCTGCACACCCAGAACAAGGACATCGTCCGCAAATTCGCGGTGAAGCCTGCTTCCCGCATTCTGGTGAACACCGGCGGCAGCATGGGCGGCACCGGCATCAGCACCGGCCTGAACGTGGCCTTCACTCTGGGCTGCGGCACCTGTGGCGGCAGCTCGGTATCCGAGAACGTGAGCCCCCTGAACCTGATCAACGTGAAGAAGGTGGCCTACGGTCTGAAGAACTGCGCCACCCTGCTGCAGGACGACAAGTCCTTCTGCCACCCCGATCTGGGCCGCACCGCAGCTCCCGCTGCGGAATGCTGCAGCCAGCGCCCGCTGGACTTCAGCCCTGCGGACATCGTGGCCTCCTTCGAGAGGCGGCAGGGCTGCCCCAGCTGCGGCGCAGCGGTGCAGGAATCCAGCATCGACACTCCGGAGCAGCTGAAAAACGCTTCTCAGGGCTTCACCGATGACGCTCATCTGGCGGAGCTGGTTCGGAACCTGATCGCTTCCATGAATCACTGATTTGGAAAGGAGCGGCGAACCAATGAGTCAATGCGATGAACTGCTGGCGCTGCTGATGGAAGCAGTGAAGCAGCAGGCAGCTCCCGGCGGGGAAGAGAAGCAGATTCCGGTGGGTGTTTCCAACCGGCATGTGCACCTTTCCCAAAGTGATCTGGACCGGCTGTTCGGACCCGGCCACACGCTGGAGAAGATGAAGGATCTTTCCCAGCCCGGCCAGTACGCCTGCAAGGAGACGGTCACCGTCTGCGGCCCCAAGGGTGTGATCGAAAAGGTGCGCATCCTTGGCCCGGTACGCAGCCAGACCCAGGTGGAAATCCTGGCAGCCGACTGCTTCAAGCTGGGCGTGAAAGCCCCCATCCGCCTGTCCGGTGATCTGGACGGCACCCCGGGCGTCACGCTGGTGGGCCCGAAGGGCTCGGTGCAGACCGAAAAGGGCGTGATGATCGCCCAGCGCCACATCCACATGCACCCGAAGGACGCCGAGAAATTCGGCGTGCACGACGGCCAGTGGGTGGACCTGCAGGTGGACGGCCTGCGGGGCGGCGTGCTGAAAAACACTGTAATCCGTGTGACCGGCGAATCCGCGCTGGAATGTCATGTGGATACCGAAGAGGCGAATGCTCTGGGCCTTGGCTCCGCGTCGTCTGTTCGGATCGTATAAACAACATTTGCTGAATCAAACATTATAAAATTTTCAGGAGGAAATTATTATGAAGTACGATGCTCTGGGTATGATCGAGACTAAGGGTCTGGTAGGTTCCATCGAAGCGGCCGACGCCATGGTAAAGGCTGCCAACGTCACCCTGATCGGCAAGGAATTCATCGGCGGCGGTCTGGTTACCGTGATGGTTCGCGGCGACGTGGGCGCCGTGAAGGCTGCCACCGACGCCGGTGCCGCCGCTGCTCAGCGCGTGGGCGAGCTGGTATCCGTTCATGTGATCCCCCGCCCCCATGCCGAGGTGGAGACCATCCTGCCTTCCGTGAAGGAAAACTAAATTTATCTTCCCCCATTTTTCTTCTCACAGCACGGAATCCATAGAGCAGAACGGCCCCCGAAGGATTTTCCTTCGGGGGCCGTTTCTGCGTATGTGATTAAGAAAATGTTTAGAGCTGCAGGTGTATCATCTTTACCATGGAGAATCGGTCAGAAAGCTTCATGTTGAGCCGTGTGGATAATTTTAGCCCGGTTCTGGGGATATGGCAATAGAAGGGTTCTTCTGTAAGGACTTTAAGTCGATAACCGGTTTTGATGGCCAACTCCTGGGCGGTATCCACCGCAAAAAACATCTGCACATTGGAGTGGCCGACCTGTTTCATGTATTTTTTCTGCATCATCAAAAGCCCGGTTCTGCTTACGGCGTCGAAGACAAGCTCAATATTTCCGTAAGCAGCCAGCATCCGAAACAGACGCAGAATTTGAGTTTCTTCAAAGTAATGGAATAATCCGCCTGCGGTTACAAGCAAAGGTGTGTGCGGCAGCTCTGTGCGGATCCGATGAATCCATGTTTCAGAAAAAGCATCTCCGGCGATAAGGTGCTCCCGTTCCGGCTCTCCAAGCAGTTCTTTTCGGAAGTCAATCACATGGGGCAGATCCAGTGCATACCAGAGGGTCCGCCCGTTGTTGCAGCGGAAATAGGCCGTTTCCAGTCCGCAGCCCAGTTGAACGATTGCACCGTCCGGTTTGCGTGTTAAAAAGTTTCGGACAAAACGGTCCATGTTGGCTGCCCGGCAGGCGGAAGCAAGCAGTGTATATTGGCTCTGATGGGGTTGTTCTGTGAGGGGAAGCTGCAGCTTCAGGCTCAGCGCGCTCTTATCGTACAGGATATGCGGGTATCGTTCACTGGCGTATATTCTGCCCAACAGAGGAATAAATAGCGTGTCTTCTATGATTCCGAATTTTGACATGGCGGCTCCTCTTATCTGTTCAAATGACGGATTCTAAGCAGCTTGCGCCGCACGGATATCCGTGCGGCGCAAACTGTTTTCAGGAGTTCAGCAGTTCCAGAAGCTGCGGAAGGTTCTTTTTACCAAAGAGAATTTGTTCGCCGTCGTTGACTACCAGGCAGGGAACGCTCATTACCTGGTATTTCTCCCGCAGATCGGGGAAATGGTTCAGGTCATATACCTGTGCCGTCACCTGAGGATGAGCCGCGGCCAGACGCTGGGAAGCGGTCACCAGCTCCGGGCACATGGTGCAGGATAGGGAGACCAGCACCTGAAGCTTCACAGGCTTTTGAAGGGCCTGAATGGCCGCTTCGGTCTGCGGGTCCAGGCTCTGGCCGGGCCCGGCAGCATTGTACAGGCCCAGAACGAAGGAGGTGAACTCATGCCCGCCGGGCACGCCGTGGAAAGCAAGCCCGGTCCAGCTGCCGTCCTCGCGGCAGACCTGCACACAGGGCAGGTGTTCCGCTCCGGACGGAGCGACAATCTCCACCGTCAGCTTGTCGGTGTGGGCGGCCAACTCTTCCATATACCCGCGCAGCTCCCGGGATACGGCGGTCTGATCCAGGTAGAGGCGAAGAATCAGGGAAGAGGACATCCGCTCAAAAAGGGTGCGAAGCTGAGCAGCCATCTCCTCGCTGATAAGCTCACCGCCGCCGGAAACGGGTTCCGGGTCTGCGCCGCGTGCTGTCGGCTGCGTGGGATGAATCCCGGTTTTGGCCTGCATGGCGGCGCAGAGCAGCTCCAGCTGAGTGGCAGCCAGAGCGCCGTCTCCCACGGCAGTGACCACCTGGCGCAGCGGCTTGACGCACACATCTCCGGCGGCATACAGCCCGTCCGCCGAGGTTTTCTGGCTGCGATCCGTGAGGATGTAGCCCTGCTCGTCCAGTTCTGCCACACCCCGGGCGAGATCGGTGGAGGGGGAGTAACCAGCAAAGACGAATACGCCGAAGGTTTCTCCCTCCGCCGCCCGGTGCTCGGTTTCCTGTCCGGTTTTCGTGTTACGGATCCGGATGCGGCGGGGAGCGGTATCGCCGGAAAGCTCCACCACCACGGTGTTGGTCAGGATGCTGATTTTTTCGTGATTCCGGGCAGCATCCGCCACAGCCTGCGCACAGGTGAAGTCCTCCTCCCGGATCAGGATGGTCACATGGCGGGCATATTTGGTGAGAAATACGCTTTCCTCCGCAGCAGCAAAACCACCGCCCACCACAAAAACATCCTTGCCGGTAAAGAATTCACCGTCGCAGGTGGCGCAGTATGCCACACCCCGGCCCCGGAACTGTTCCTCTCCGGGGAAGCCGATCATGCGGGGATGCGCGCCGGTGGCCAGCAGTACGCCGAAGCACTGCAAGGGGCCCCGGCTGGTCTGCACGGTTTTGATCTCACCGGTCATGTCCAGCGCCGTAACCTCTGCCAGCAGAAACTCTGCGCCGAAATGCTCCGCCTGTTTGCGCATGGTTTCGGTAAGCTGGGTGCCGCTGGTGCGCTCCACGCCGGGATAGTTGACCACCTCGGAGGTGATGGTGATCTGCCCGCCGAAATGGTCCTTTTCCACCACAACCACTCGGTAACGGGCCCGTGCCAGATAAAGAGCGGCGGTAAGCCCGGCCGGGCCGCCGCCGATAACGATTACATCGTAGAAATTGTTCATACTGAAACCCATTTGCCCATGGCCCGAAAAGGGCCATGGGTCTTTGTCAGGAGTGTGATTGGCAACCGTTTTCTCGTTACAGCTGGCCCACCAGATCCAGGCTGGGCTTCAGAGTCTCTGCACCGGGCTGCCACTTGGCGGGGCATACCTCGTCGCCGTGCTTTGCCACGAACTGGCAGGCCTGCACCTTGCGCAGCAGCTCATCGGCGTTGCGGCCCACGTTGCCTGCGTTTACCTCATAGGCCACAATTTTGCCTTCCGGATTCACGATAAAGCTGCCGCGCTCCGCCAGACCGTCGGCCTCAATGTATACCTCAAAATCCTTTGCCAGGCAATGAGTAGGATCTGCCAGCATGGGGTACCGGATCTTCTGAATGCGCTCGGAAGCATCGTGCCAGGCCTTGTGGACAAAGTGGGTGTCGCAGGAAACTGCGTAGATCTCGCAATCCGCTGCCTGGAACTTCTCGTAAAGATTTGCCAGATCCTCCAGCTCGGTGGGGCAGACAAAGGTAAAGTCAGCGGGATAGAAGAAGAAAACGCTCCATTTGCCCAGCACATCCGCCTTGCTCACAGCGCGGAAGGCGTTGTCCTGGTAACACTGGACGGTAAAATCGGCAATTTCTTTCTGAATCAGGGACATAGAAGTGTACCTCCATTTCAATGTGATTTTGATGCTGGCCTGCAAATGCGAACCATTACTGAAATTATATGCAAACGCAGTAGAACCGTCCAGTTGTGATTGGAAACAGTTTCTTTCTTTTCTTGCACACCCGAAAAAACAGGTGCGGCGAATTTTACGATAAATTAACGAAAGCATGGCGGAAGCTGGGTGCAAAACCCGTTAGCATAGGAAAAGGGTGTGGATGAATCCAAAATCCTAATTCTAGCTTGAAGGAAAAGGAGAGCGCTTTATGAGAGACACATGGAAGCGTAGACTGGTGGCGGGAATCATGGCCGCCACAATGGCTGCGTCAATGTTTCCCGGCGGGCTGACGGTTGCGGCCGAGGAAGGAACAACCGCCGGAGTCCCTTATAACCAGGATGGGGGATATGATGTAACGGTCCCTCATGTTCTGGTCAATCAGGTGTACGGCGGAAGCGATGACGGTTATGCCAGCCACAGCTTTATTGAACTGTACAATCCCTGTGATACGGCGGTGGATCTGACCGGCTGGGAGCTGCAGTACCGCTCCAGTACAGACGGCGGAGACACTGCCTGGCACGAGCTTTCCCTGACCGGAACGATTCCGGCAAAGGGCTATTATCTGGTGCGCTGTGCGGCGGTTGCCGATCCTTCCGGAGACTATCAGGTTCCGGCCGGAGACCAGGAATGGGAGGTTGCCCTTCACAACAAGGGTGTGGCAGTGGCGCTGTTCAGCCAGGATGTGACCCTGGACGAGAACTTCTCCGGAGCCATTACGGATACGAACCGTCCGCAGGGATATGTGGATCTTCTGGCTGTTCAGGGGAATGATACGGAAGAGGCACAGGTACCTCCGGCGTATGAAGGTGCGTATTCCGATATCCAGTCCAAGAAAAAGGCAGTCCGCAGAAATGCGTTCACGGATACAGACAACAATCAGACTGACGGCGGCGAGGTCAGCTATGCGGATACAGTGGACGCCGAGCAGGGCCCGCATAATTCCAGCGGGGAAACCGGCAGCGTAACACCGTCCGAGCCGGAAGGCGAACCCCTGCGCACCGGCAGCTTTGAGGAAAACGCAGCCCTCACGCTGGAGCGGCTGAACAGTGTGGCCATCGGAGCGGCAAATAAGGATGGCGGCGTTGCAGAGATCGTTTCCTACAATGCGGACACCGGTGAAGCCTATGTGGTCAATGGTCAGGATGGACTTTTGTACCGCCTGGCTGTTTCGGAAACCGGGCTGGCCATCAAGGACGGCAAGGATATGCGGGGCCTGGTGGAGGGCTTTGCCTATGGCGATATGACCAGCGTGGCCGTGGATACGGTCAATGATCACATTGCGGTGGCGCTTCAGGCGGCAGGCTATGCGGACAATGGCCGCATCGTTCTGCTGGATTATGATTTCAACATGATCGCGGCCTATGAAACCGGTGTTCAGCCGGATATGGTTACCTTCACCCACAATGGCCGCATGATCCTTTCCGCCAACGAAGGCGAGCCCCGGGAGGGCTACGGGGAAGGCACGGTTGATCCCGCCGGCTCGGTTTCCATTGTGGATCTGGTGGAGGATACCGTGACCACCGCCGGGTTTGAAGCCTTCGACGCAGCGGAGCTGGCCGCAAACGGCGTGCTCATAGGCGTTGTAAACGGCCAGATGAACACCGCCGCAGCGGATCTGGAACCGGAATATATCGCGGTTTCCCCCGATGATGCCAAGGCATATGTTTCCCTGCAGGAAGCAAACGCCATTGCTACGGTGGACCTGAACAGCAAGACCATCACCTCGGTCAGGAGCATGGGCTTCAAGGATCTGAGCCTGGAGCAAAATGCCATCGATCTGGTGGAGGACAAAAAGTACGAAGCCAAAACATATCCGGGTGCGTTGGGCGTTTACATGCCGGATGCCATCAGCGTTTTTGCGGCAAACGGCACCAGCTATCTGGTAACGGCCAACGAGGGCGACGCACGGGAATGGGGCGACTATGTCAACGAGGCAAAGGCGACCCTGACCGCCTCCGATGGCTCCCAGGCGGAAAAGGTGCGTGTGCTGGACAAAGGCTGCACCACCGTACCGGATGCCGCCAAGGAATACCTTTACGGCGGCCGCTCCTTCGCCATTTATAATGCGGATACCATGGAGCTGGTCTACGAGAGCGGGAATGATTTTGAGGCAAAGACTGCCGTTTATCTTCCCAGCTGGTTCAACTGCTCCAACGACAATACGGATATTGACGATCGCAGCGCGAAGAAGGGCCCGGAATCGGAATCCGTTACCGTGGGTCAGATCGGCAGCTGCACCTATGCGTTTATTGCACTGGAGCGCATCGGCGGTGTTATGGTCTACGATGTGACCGACCCGGCCAATGCCAGCTATGTGAACTATATCAATACCCGTGATTTCAGCGAGGCAATCAAGGAGGATGTGTCCCCGGAGGGACTGTGCTTCCTCTCCCTGAACGGCAAGCCGATGCTGCTGGCAGCATGTGAGGTTTCCGGCACCGTTGCGGCCTACTCCTTCGGAGGCAGCGCGGCTGGTAATGTGCCGGAGGGCCCGGACTACGAGCCCATTCCGAACAATGCTGTGATTCTGTACACAAACGACGTCCACTGTGCCATGGAGGATTATTCCGCCCTGGCAGCCTACCGGCAGCAGATGCTGGACGAGGGCTATTCCACCATTACCATCGACGCGGGCGACGCGGTGCAGGGCGAGGTGATCGGAACTCTGACCGAAGGCTCGGCCATTGTGGAGCTGATGAATTCCGTGGGCTACGATTATGCGGTGCCCGGTAACCACGAGTTCGACTATGGCATGGATGTATTCAAGCAGCTTTCCGGGCAGACGGAAGCGGATGTGATGCCGGAATATGAATATCTGAGCGCCAATTTCGTGGATCTGAAGACCGACGATACGGTGTTTGATGCATATGATATGGTGTCTGTTGCGGGTCAGAAGGTGGCCTTCCTGGGAATTGCCACCCCGGAGACCTATACAAAATCCACACCTGCCTATTTCCAGGACGAAAACGGAAACTACATCTACAGCTTCTGCGAGGATGCGTTTTACGAGACCATTCAGAATGCGGTGAACGCCGCCAGAGCAGAGGGTGCAGAGCTGGTCATCGCGGTGGGTCACCTGGGAACCGACGCAGGTTCGGAGCCCTGGCGTTCCACCGATGTGATCGCCAATACCACGGGCATCGATGCGTTCATTGACGCACATTCTCACAGCACCATTACGGACGAAGCGGTCAAGAACAAAAATGGGGAAGACGTTCTGCTCACCTCCACCGGCACTAAGTTTGAAAACTTCGGCAAAATGACCATCTACGCGGATGGCAGCATTACCAGCCAGCTTCTCAAGCCGGAGGAGGTGGATGTGGACGCCACCGCTTCTTCTCTGGCAGCCTACGAGGAGACTCAGGCAATCATCGATAAGTATGAGGAAATGCAGGAGTTCACCTACGAGGAGCTGGGCTCCACGGAAGCGGCTCTGACCACCGTGGATCCGACCACCGGCGACCGGATTATCCGCAACCGGGAAACCAACCTGGGCAACTTTGTGGCGGATGCCTATCAGGTGACCACCGGCGCGGACATTGCCTTTGCCAATGGCGGCGGAATTCGTGCAAATGTGGACAAGGGCATTGTGACCCGGAAAAATCTGATGGATGTGAACGCATTCGGCAATACCATGTGCGTGCTGAAGGTTACCGGTCAGCAGATTCTGGATGCGCTGGAATGGAGCGCCCATGCCCCGCTGAATGAGGAGGGCACCGGTCTGACGGAAAATGGCGGCTTTATGCACACCGCAGGTCTGACCTACGAGATCAATCTCCATGTGAAGGAAAGCCCGGTTCTGACCGACAGTCAGGGTGTATACACCGGCATCGATGCATCCAAGCCCCGCCGGGTACAGAATGTTAAGGTGAACGGGAAAGCCATCGATCCGGATGCCTTCTATACGCTGGCAGGCAGCGCATATACCCTGCAGAGCGGCGGCGACGGCTACACCATGTTCAAGGGTGCGGAAATGGTACAGGAGGATTGCGGAAAGGATCAGGATCTGCTGATCCGCTACCTGCAGAATGATCTGAAGGGTATGATCTCTGCGGCGCAGTACGGCAATCCCTACGGTCAGGGCCGCATCAAGCTGATCGACGCAGCCTCCGAGGAGGCACATCGCTTCGTGGAAACCGAGCGTGTGGAAGCGACCGGCGATCAGGACGGCTACATCAAGTATGTGTGCAGCATCTGCGGAGAAACAAAAACCGAGGTGCTGCCGAAGCTGGGCCCGACGGCAACTCCTTCCACCGACGACAGCAGTTCGTCTCAGGAATCCGTTTCCCAGAATGCTTCCGGCGCGAACAGCACCACTGCCGCACCCAAACCGGCAAATGGGCCTCAGACCGGCGACTCGGCCAATCTGGTGGTCTGGGTTGGCGTGCTGCTGCTGGCGTCTGCCGGAATGATCGGTACCGTGGTTTACAGCAAAAAGCAAAAGGAAAAGTACTGAGCATTCGCTGAGTAAAAGACAAAAGGAGCGATACCCGTTCTGAAAGCGGGTATCGCTCCTTTGCTTTTCTTCAGTGGATTACAGAAAAAACGGCTCGTCTTAGGTTGTTTTGAAGCAGACTTCTCTGTGCGAAATTATCAACAAAGGCCAAAATCGCTGCGTCCGAGGGTATTGATTCCATAGAGCTGAAAGCTGTTGAGCAATGCCAGCGCAGTGTGGGGCTCTTCAAATGGGATTTGGAATAATTCAGTGATTTTTCCCAATCGATACAGGAGAGTGTTTCGGTGAATGCAAAGAATCTGGGCGGTGGATTCTTTGTTATGTAATGTCAGGCTGTACACTTGCAAGGTGCGGAAGTATTCGGTTTGATTGGTAGCATCATAGGCCAGCAGCTGATCCAGAGCAGAATGAAGAAACATGTTCACGTTCACATGAGCGCACACGGCTTCGAAAATAGGGGCGGGGAAGACATCCTGAAAAAAGACACAGGGCTCATTGGTTGCAAGAGAGGCCATATGCGCTTGCTGAAAACGCCCGCTAAGCTCTGTTAGATCTGAAAACAGATGCGAAATGCCGCTGGAGACATGGGTCTTAGACAGAAATGTTGCGACCTGCTGGAAAACTTCTCGTTCCTGAGGTGAGAAGCCCTCTTTTTCCAACCGACCAAACAGAGTCACAATGCAGCCCTGATAAATTGTACTTACAGCGCAACGGTGCCGCATGGGGATTTTGGAAATTGCAAGGAATGCAAAAGATTGCTGAGATGCGGTGCTGCCAATGGGAGTGGCCATCACCGCATAGGAACCCGGAAGGCAGGAAGTAAGTGAACGAAGCGCCAGTGCTTTCGCTTCCGGAGAAGTACTTTCTTCCAGCAGATCCTTCAGATAAGAGGATCGGGATGCGCCTTCTCTGCCGTGGCGGGGAAGCATCAGCATCGTTAATGCGTCCAGAAAAATTTGTGTACATTCCAGATCCTGAGGAAGAAGCGGCGAGTCAAAGAAGAAAATCCCGATATATCCATAAATTCGGCCTTGGGAATGAATTTCTCCAAAAATACGGGGACAGTCTTCGGAAGGGCCTTCGTTTGAGTAGAACGGTTTATAGTATGGCTCGCTGTCCTTTAAATAAGCGTCATTGTAGATTTGGATCACATCGAGTGATAAGGCAGTGTTTTCCAAAAGTGCATCCCAAATTGGTTGTCCCAGCTTTCTTGGGGGGTACTGACATATGGATTTGTAGTTTTCGTCAGTCAGAAGAATAGGCAGACCAAAAAATTCCCAAGCGGCCTTTATCATCGCATCAATATTATCCTCTTTTAATACTTCGAAGAAGATGCGATAGGCTTCTGGAACAGTTCCTTCGTTCTGTCGTTGAAAACGAACTGTCATTTTGCACAAATCCTCCTTTACGGTTTGTGGAGCGCCACATGGGCAAGGGAAAGCCACAGTGGTATAATTGCTGCAGAAAGTTTGTTACAGCTTTAACCATTTTATTATAACAGATTTTAGAACGGAGCGGCAATCCGTTGAAAGGGATGCGGAGTGTAATCTTTTGCAACGTAAGGTTACCCGTTTGCTGCTTTTTCAAAGCAAAAATAGCGTTCTGCTGCAGTTGGGAGGAATCGCATAAAAAAGTGTAAAAAATTGGAAGGGTACAAACATCAGTTGACAAGGAGGATACATCAATGAACAGTTTATTTGACAAAACGCAATTGGGATCCATGAAGCTGAAAAATCGAATTTTCATGTCGCCAATGGGAACCACTGGTGAGGCAGATGGCTCTTATTGCAATGAAGGCATCGACTATTTTATGGAACGAGCCAAGGGCGGCGCTGGTCTGATTATTACCGGTGCCAATGTGGTCTCTACAAAATATGAGGCGCGGCCCTGCACGGAGCTTTCCAATTTCCATCACGTAGAGCGTTTGAATATGCTTGTTGAGCGCTGCCACAATTACGGCGCCAAGGTATGTGTCCAGCTTTCTCCCGGTCTGGGTCGGCAGCAGTTCACTGATCCGTTTACTCCGCCGTATTCCGCGGGCTCTGTGGGTGCCTTCTGGTACAAGGATCTGATCTGTAAGCCGTTCTCCAAGGAGGACATTCATTATCTGGTGGAAAAGGTGGGCTATTCCGCAAGCCTGGCCATCAACGCAGGCGCGGATGCGGTGGAGCTTCATGCTTATGGCGGATATCTGCTGGATCAGTTCCAGTCCAAGCAGTGGAACAACCGCACCGACGAGTACGGCGGCAGTCTGGAGAACCGTATGCGCTTTACGCTGGAGTGCATCGAGGCGATCAAACAGAATGTGCCGAAGAATTTCCCCATTCTGGTAAAATTCACTCCCGATCAGCGCGTAGAAGGCTTCCGCACTCTGGACGAAGGCATCGAAATGGCAAAAATCTTTGAAAAAGCCGGTGTAACTGCTCTGCATGTGGATACCGGATGCTATGAGGAGTGGTATCAGGCAATCACCACCATTTACTCCAAGCATGGCCACAAGCTGGATGTACAGAAGGCAATCAAGGAAGTTGTGAATATCCCGGTACTGGGCGATGGCAAGCTGTTTGATCCCAAGCTGGCCAACAAGGTGATTGAGGACGGAACGCTCGATTACCTGGGCCTGGGTCATGAAATGCTGGCCGATCCCTACTGGCCGACCAAGGTCAAGGAAGGCCGCTACGAGGATATTCGCCCCTGTGTTGGCTGCAACGAATGCTTGCTGGCTGGATTCTCCGGCAAACATTACTATTGCGCTGTGAACCCCACCTGCTATGCGGAACGGGATTATGCTCTGCCCAAGCCGGATGGCTCCAAGAAATCGATTCTGGTCATCGGTGGCGGCCCCGGCGGTATGTCCGCTGCCATTACTGCCCGTCAGCGTGGCTGGGATGTGGAGCTGTGGGAGAAGACCGACCGTCTGGGTGGCACGCTTTGGGCAGCGGGTGGTCCGGATTTCAAGGCCGATATCATCAAGCTAATCAATTATATGAAGGTGCAGTGCGATAAGCTGGGCGTAAAGGTTCGCTATAACAAGGCAGCCACCGCAGAAAATGTACTGGGCGGCAATTGGGATAAGGTGATTTTGGCTGCTGGTGCCGATCCTGCAATTCCTCCGATTCCGGGCATTGAAAATGCAACACCTGTCTCCGAGTATCTGACCCATAACGCTGCTGCGGGCAAAAAGGTTGTTGTAATTGGCGGCGGTCTGGCCGGTACCGAAGCGGCCTGCGATATCGCGCCCAATGCAGACGAGGTCACCATTGTGGAGATGATGCCGGATATTCTGTTCAGTGCGGCACATTGCCTGAATAACGATCAGCATCTGCGCAATATGGTGAAGGATCGGGGAGTAAAGGTGGCCGCAGGAGCCAAGGTAACAAAGATCACTCCGGATTCTGTTACTTACGAGAAGGATGGCGAAACCATCGTTTTGACCTGCGATACCGTGTTCAATGCTGCCGGTTTCAAAGCGAATAATCAGTTGGAGGATCTGCTGGAGGCAAACTACGATAATGTTACCGTGATCGGTGATGCCATTGCTCCCCGCAAGATTCTTACCGCGGTACATGAAGGTTACCATGCAATCCGTGTAATGGAATAAACGGGTCATTGCCGTAAAACCGGAATTATATTTATAGGAGGAAGGGCCTTTTGCTTTTGCAAAAGGCCCTTCCTTTGTCTGGTTGCAAAAAGGGAACGGAAAAAACAGAGCCGCACAGCATTGCTTTCGCCCCTCGCGGTCAATATACTATAATTAAAAAACGCCATTCGGGGGAGAGGTTATCATGAGCAAGGCCAGACTGATCCATGTGCTTTCGATCCTGCAACAGGAAACCAATGAGCGCCGGGCGCTGACGTTGCATGAAATTCATGACAGATTAATCCAGCGATATCCGGACGAACGCTGCTCGGAGCAGGGAATCCGTCGGGATCTTTCCGTGTTGATGGAATTAAGCGATCTGCGGGCGCTTTCGGTTCGGATTGATTCACAGGTTCTGGCACATAACCAGCGCAGCTATAAAGCATACCATCCAAAGTTTGGCTTGAACGAAGCGCGGATGATTTTTGACTCCATTTCCATCAGTCGTTTTTTGAGCCCTGATCAGAAAAAAGCTCTTATCTCCCAATTGGAGGGCTTCCTTTCGCAGCAGGAGGTCAGGCAGCTTCGCCAGAGAGTACAGGTGCGTGACTGCCTGATGCAGAATAAAAAGTTACCGCAGACGCTGCAGCTTCTTTATCAGGCTTTAGATATGCGCAGATGCCTTGATTTCACCTACTGCAAATTTGATTTGGATGGGCAGCAGCGGCCCGTCAGACGGTATGAACGGATTTTGCCGCTGAAGGTGGTTTGGGAAAAAGAGCACTATTAATAGAGAATGTCAGGCAAGGACAATCACGTCGAAGCAGGATGTTTCGCGGAAAGAAGGGGAGAGGAAAATGAAAATTACCCGGATGGATCCGGAACAAAAGGTGCGGTATCTGACTACGGAACCGATTCCGAAACTTGTAAGGGAGCTGTCGATCCCAACGATGGTGAGCATGATGGTCACCGCTTTCTACAATATGGCTGACACGGCGTTTGTGGGCAGGTTGGACAACCAGTCCACCGCTGCGGTGGGTGTTGCGTTTTCCGCCATGGCCATGATTCAGGCAATCAGCTTTCTGTTTGGGCATGGGTCCGGCAACTACATTTCCCGGCAGCTGGGTGCCCGCAATTATGAGGATGCCCGGCACATGGCTGCCACCAGCTTCTTTACCGCTTTTGCGGCAGGCGTGGTGCTTGGAATTCTTGGTATTCTATTTGTAACGCCGCTCAGCAGATTGCTGGGCTCCACGCCCACCATCCTGCCCTATACGATGCGATATCTGCGTGTCATTTTCGTGGGCACACCGTTCATCATGTGCTCGTTTGTGCTCAATAACCATCTGCGGTTTCAGGGGAACGCCTCGGTGGCCATGATCGGTATCGTGACAGGTGCGGTGGCCAATGTGCTGCTGGACCCGCTTCTCATCTTTGGCCTCTCCATGGGTGTGGAAGGGGCGGCGCTCGCCACGGTAATCAGCCAGATCATGAGCTTTGTACTGCTGTGGGTGCTGCACCGGAAACGGGCAGTGGTTCAGGTACACTGGCACCAGATGAGCTTAAAGCGCCGTTATCTGGAAGGAATTTTGAAGGGAGGAATCCCTTCCATGTTCCGGCAGGGGCTGGGCAGTCTGGCGACTGTCCTTTTAAATCTGGCTGCCGGTTACTATGGCGGAACTATGGCGGATCAGGCCATTGCTGCCATGGGCGTGGTGGGGCGAATTACCGCCTTTGCCAACTCGGCGCTGATCGGTTTCGGGCAGGGCTTTCAGCCGATTTGCGGGACGAATTATGGTGCAGGCTGCTACAAACGGGTGCGGGAGGCGTTTTTCTTCTGCCTGAAGCTGGGCAGTGGAACACTGGCGGTTTTTTCGGTGCTGGGCATTCTGTTTGCACACCCGCTGATGTTGCTGTTCCGCAATGATGAACAGGTGGCCCGCATTGGTGCGCTGGCGCTCCGGGCCCAGTGCCTTGTGCTGGTGCTCAGCGTCTGGATCATTTTGTGCAGCATGTTGCTGCAAACCATTGGAATGGCTGCAAAGGCAAGTGTGGTGGCATCAGCCCGGCAGGGAATCATGTTTGTGCCCATGATTTTGTTATTGCCCTGGTTGTTTGGGCTGGCCGGGGTACAATTTGCTCAGATGGCTGCAGATATTCTGAGCTTTGCCCTCACTTTACCCATTGGATGGAGCGTGCTGGAGCAGCTTCGGGAGGATCGCCCCAAAGCATAAAAGAGAGAAAAGGGGAGCCGTCCGCTTGCGCGGGCTGCTCCCTTTTGAAACTATGGAAAATCCACCTGTAAGAGATGGCCTGTTAAAACTGAGGAAAGGATTATCTTGTCAGAATCTGCTGGAAGGTGCGGTAGTTGGAATCATCCCGGGGTGTGCAATAAACTGCAAATTCCACCGTTCGGAAGGCGTGTGCAAAGTCGGGCAGGACGTCACGGAAGGCGCCCGCGACCACTTCAGGTGGATTGCAGAATGCACCACAGCCAAAAGCGCCCAGAATCAGTACCTCGGCGCCATGGATAGCAGCCACCGACAGAATCTTGCGAGCGCGTTGCAAATGCAGGGTGCGAATCTGCTCGCGGGTCAGCCGGACCGGTGCGCCATGCCCGGGGTTCATGTAGTTGTTGGGCTGCGGGCGCAGATTGGGCGCCGCACAGGTGATTACATCCACCGGGTAGATTTTGCCTTTGGGCAGTCGCTCGGGAGAATTTGTGTCGGTCTTAATTACCAGAACATCCGGCGTATAGATGCATGCATCTGTATAGGTGACGTCGTCCCGATCGCGATGCATCTGGTAGTAGCTTTGCCAGAGATCATTGCTCAGCAGGCAAGGGTACAGAGTGCTGCAACGGCACAGTGCTTCTTCCTGGGCGGAGCTGCCGCGAAGAACACCGCCGCCCGGGTTGGTGGCCGATGCAAAGTTCAGTACGGCAACCTTCTGGCCGGTATATTTCCCGGCCGCCTGAAGCGTCCGTTCCGTCGAAACAAGGATGTGCATATCCTCGGAAAAACGTGCAAGCAGTTCCGGTGCAGGAGAAACTGCGCCGGGGACATAGAATTTGGTACCGTGCCTCGATTTGCGAACGGCGTCTTTCAGCATTGCGTCCTGTGTGTACCAGGTGCGGGTATCTTCAAAAACAGATATATTCTGTTGCCGTTTGTCCATATAAGGCATATTTTTTTCTCCTTTTTCGATTGATCTGGTTCGGTTTTCCGTATGGAGCATGAGAAAAACAAATACCGTTTTGCTTGTTTTCTGCTCCTGAGTAGTTGCTTTACAGGTTCAATTTACCAGCGGATTACTATCATTATAATAAAAGCTGTGTCCCATAAAAGGGGCAATCGGAAACTTTTTCAGAAATGTTTTGAAAACACTGATGACAGGGCTGTTTATGGGGAATGCTGAGAATAAGATGATTTATCAGACCCGGTGCTTCCGCAGGAAATCCGATGGTTGCCGGTGAAAGAAAAGGAGCATGCAAATGAAACCGTCATTTTGCGGGTGGTATTTTAAGGTTCAGTCAAGCGAGTGCAGTATTGCGCTGATTCCGGCGGTGCACGGGTCAACGGAAGAAAGTGCGGCCTCTCTGCAAATCCTGTGGGGCGAACAGAGCGGAGTGATTCCAATGCGGGCAGATCGAGCGGCTGTGAGCTGGGCCAGCCCCAGAGCGATTCTGGGAGAAAATCTGTTCTGCTCACGCGGTGTTTCGCTTTCGGTCAGGAGTGCCCATTGGAACATACAGGGGGTGCTTCGCTTCGGCCCACTGCAGCCATTGCACATGCCAATTATGGGCCCCTTTGCGCTGCTGCCATTTATGGAGTGCAGCCATCGGATTGCCAGTATGAAGCATCGGGTGGACGGGATACTGTTTGTGAATGGAAAACGTATCCGGTTCGAAAACGCGGAAGGGTATATCGAAGGCGACCGGGGCCGTTCCTTTCCCCGAGAATATGCCTGGAGCCAGTGCCTCTTTCCGGAAGGCTCATTGATGCTGGCAGCCGCCCGGGTGCCGGTGGGGCCGATTGCCTTTCCCGGGGTAATTGCACTGCTGAAAATCCGGGGCAGGGAATACCGCTTTGCAAGCTATCTGGGGGCAAGGCTGGTGAGTGCCCGGGGTGGCTGGATGGAGATCCGACAGAGGAACCTTGTTCTCACAGCGGAACGGATTGGTCAGGCGGGGCAGCCGCTGAATGCGCCGGTCTGTGGCGCAATGACGCGAACGATCCACGAAAATCTTTGTTGCCCGGTTCGATATCAGCTGCGGAAGGATGGTTCCATTTTGTGGAAACTGGAAACTGACCGGGCTTCCTTCGAACTGGAATACCCCTGTTAACGCGGAAAAGAACCGGTGAAAAAACGGATGAAAAAATTTTTCGTTTTCCTGTTGACATTTCGAAATACAGCTGATATAATAATCAAGCAGTCGAGAGACGGCACACATAATCTGGGGGTATAGCTCAGCTGGGAGAGCGCTTGAATGGCATTCAAGAGGTCAGCGGTTCGATCCCGCTTATCTCCA